>JAHINZ010000058.1 GCA_018895795.1 Alphaproteobacteria bacterium | reverse complement strand
GTCAGCTGTTCCATGGTCCTGGCTGTATCGTTCAGCAACAGGCCCTCGGTGATTTCGAGCTCCAGGCGCGACGGGTCCAGGCCCGAGGTCTTGAGCGCATATTCGACCTGACCGACCAGCTCGCCCGAGGCGAACTGGTTGGGCGACAGGTTCACGGCCACGGTCATCGGCGCGGGCCAGGCGGCCGCTTGCTGGCAGGCCTCGTTCAGCACCCATTCGCCGATCTTGCCGATCAGGCCCCATTGCTCGGCGCAGTCGATGAAGTCGTTGGGCGGCACCAGGCCGCGGCGCGGGTGCTGCCAGCGCAGCAACGCCTCGAACCCGGTAATGTCGTGTTCGCGGCACCCGATCAAAGGCTGGAAGAAGACTCGCAATTCATCGTTCTTGAGGGCGGCGCGCAGATCCATCTCGAGGGCGCGACGCTCCTGGGCCCAGATGTCCATCGACACCTCGAAGAACCGATAGGCGCCGCGGCCGTCGCCCTTGGCGCGATACAGGGCCAGGTCGGCGTGCTTGAGCAGGCTGTCGGGGTCGGCGGCGTCGACGGGCGCGATGGCGATGCCGATACTGGCGCCGATCAGGACGGTGTGACCCTTGATCTGGTAGGGCTGCGACAGGCTCTCGACGATGGCGCGCGACAGTTCGCCCAAGGTCGCGGGCGACGGCGCGGGCGCGACGACCACGGCGAATTCGTCGCCGCCCAGGCGCGCCACGAAGCCGGCGTCGCCCACGCCGTGGCGCAGGCGCTGGGCGACCTCGATCAGCAGGGCGTCGCCGACGGGGTGGCCCAGGCTGTCATTGACGCCCTTGAAATAGTCCAGGTCCAGGCACAGCACGGCGCAGCCCCCAGGGGCCTCGGCGCCGGTGTCAGAGCCAGCGTGATCGGTCCAGGCCTTGCCGAGCGCCTGCAGGAACGACAGGCGGTTGGGCAGCTGGGTCAGGACGTCGAAATGGGCCAGGCGCGAAATATGGTCCTGGGCGACCCGCGCGGCGGTGACGTCGGCGCCCACGCCCCGGAAGCCGATGAAGGCGCCCGCTCGGTCATGAATCGGCTTGGCGCTGATCGACCACCAACGGGTCTCGGCGCCCACCGGCACCGAGACGACGACATCGCGGAAGGTCTTCTGGTCGCCAAACAGCTTGGTCAGAGAGGGGGGAGGGGCCGAAGAGCCCTCGGCGACGGTGCCGCAAAGCTCTGAGAGGGGACGCCCCAACAGGTCCGCTCTGTCGCCGCCGGCCGCCACGGCCATGCGGTCGGAAACATAGGTCAGGTCGCCGAGCTCATCGACTTCCCACAGCCAGTCGCTGGCGCCTTCCTCGAAATCGCTGAGCAGCAGGCTGACGACCTGCTTCTGGCGTTCCAGTTCCTCGCCGGCCACCAGACGATCGGCGAAGACCTTGGCGTGGTGCAGGCACGAGAGGCTGACGACGAGGTAGCAGAAGATCAGCAGACCGCCCAAGGCGAACAGGATCGGGTCGCCGCTCTTCAGCAGAACATAGAGCGCGCCGACGACCATTGGCGTGGAATAGGCGATCGCGGCGGTCGGCAGGGTCAGCATGGCGAAGCCGCCGCAGCCGATCATGCCGGCCAGGACCGAGGCCACCAGCATGCGCATCTGCATGCTGCCCTCTGCCATGGACATCAGGGGCAGAGCGCCCCACAGGCAACCCAGAAGGCCCGCCTGCAGCGCCAGACGATTGACCCCGCGTTGCGATACCGTGGCCTTACCGCCCTTGACGCGCTGCGCGGCGAGCCAGCCGCGAAGGCCTAGCAGGCCGTAGCTGACGACGAGCGCCGCCCAGATCGTCAGTGGAACGCGATAGGGGCTGGAGAGCCCCGCCAGGCAGACAAGAGCGGCGATGAAGATATTGGCGCCCATCATGATGGGCGTCAGGCGCAGGATGCTGACCAGTTGCTCCATACGCACGCGGCCGGCCATTTCGTCGGGCACCACCGGGAGCATGGACGCCAAGGCGCGCCGACCCTGTTCGATCATGGAACTTGCGGCGGCTGAGGGCACGGCGCGGTCCTGTAGGCCCAGGGCGACGAGATCCCCGACGGGACCTTCAAGGGTTAATGTTAACTCCTGGTTAAGCCTCTGGCGCCGGGGTGGTCCGACGGGGGGCCGGACAACAGAAAGGCCGCCGTCCCTTTCGGGGCGGCGGCCTTTTGCGTCTTGCGGAAAGACGCCCTTAGAAGCGGTACTTCAGACCCAGACCCACCGACCAGAGGCTGGCGTTCTGGTCGACCGTCGGGGTGGCCAGGCTGGTCGGGCTGGCGGTGGTGTAGCTGTAGCGATAGGCCGCGCAGGTAGCGTCGGCGTTGCCGGCGACCGTGCCGTCCGCCTTGGCGCATTGGGCGTTGACCACGACACCGCCCGAGCGGCTGTTGCTGTATTCCTGGACCACGCCCCACTTCTTGTTGAGCAGGTTGCCCAGATTGGCGATGTCCACGGTGAACAGCAGGCTGTGACCCTGGATCGGCACAGGGATTTCCTGGGCGTACTGGAAGTCAAAGCGATCGACATCCGGGTTCTTGCCAAAGCCGCGCGGGACGATCTTGCCCATCGGCAGGTCGAATTGGTTCACCAGGGCCTTGAGCTTGGCGACCGAGGCGGCGCTATCGAAATAGACCGTCGTCCCGCGCGAGTCGGTGAACTTCAGCGGGTTGGCGGCGTCCGGGCTGTTCAGGTTGGGGATATAGGCCAGGGCGTCGTCGCGCGACGTGCCAAACGTCGGGTTCCGGCTGCCGGTCGGGTCGCTCATCAGGAAGCTGATCGGACGGCCCGAATGACGCTCGCCAAACAGGGTGAAGCGCGACACCCAGCCGGGCACGAGCTCGGCCTTGTAGCTCATGTTCATCTTGTAGGCGTTGCGGATCATGTTGTTCGACTTGCCCTCGGCCGCGGCGTTGGGGTCGAGGTCGAAGCTCTGGTCGGCATAGTAGTTGCCGCTGGTGCCGTTGCCGCCGGCCGTGGTGCCGAACTCGGAAATGCCGCCGTACTGATGGCCATACTGCCACGTGTAGGCGGCCCAGGTGTCGATCCCGAAGATGTTGCGCCGACCTGACAGGGCCAGGGTGCGGGTCCAGCTCTTGGCCGAGGGATTATAGGCTTGGATGTCGCCAAACAGACCCAGATTGGCCAGGTCGGCATTGGCGGAGACGGGCAGGCCTTGGGCGGCGCGAGCCGCGCTGACCGCCGCCGGCGTGGTCCCGGCAATGACCAGGCCGTCATACCGCATGCGGCCATCGGGGGTGTATTGCTGGACGCCATTGATGGTCAGCGGACGGGCGCGGGCGTCGCGGAAGGCGACATTGACGTTCGACCAGCTGGCCACGGCGTCGACGCTCCAGTCGATGCCCAGCTGGGTGGTCTTGAAGGAGACGTTGGTCTTCCAGTCCGAAGGCATCTCGAAGTCAGGCGCCAGGGAGTTGGTGTAGGCGTTGCGACGGCTGACGCTGTCTGCGGTCAACAGGGCGTTGGCGGTCGCGCCTGGGCCGGTGATGAAGCTGGGGTTGGACTTGTTCAGGTTCAGCAGGGCCGCGCCGGTGGCCGAATCGACCACGGTGCTGGTGGCGCTGTCGAAATAGCTGCCGTCGGCCTGACGACGGATCGTGAAGCTGTTGGTCAGGGCGCCGGTCGTGCCGCCGTAGCTGTTGCCGAGGAACACGTCGGGCGCGCCGCCCGAAACCAGGCCAAAGCCGCCCGACAGTTCGAACCAGTCGCCGTTGTACTTGGCCGACACGCGCGGCATGACCACATCCAGACCGTCATAGGTGGTCTGGTTGGAATAGCCGTAGCGGTTGACATAGTTGGTGTTCAGGGTCGGCTTCTTGTCGGCCGCATAGTGATCCCAGCGCACGCCGAAATTGACGGTCAGGGCGTCGGTCAGATCCCAGGTGTCCTGAGCCAGCAGCGAGTGGACCTTGTAGTCCAGCACGGCGGCGGCGTCGGTGGACGTGCCGGTCAGCGAGTTGCCATAGGCCAGCTGGTTGGCCTTGCCGGTCGCGAAGTCGGCGACGGAGTCGAAATAGTAGACGCCGCGGGCGGCCTGCAGGAACAGGTTGTAGATCTCCATCCCGCGGTACTGGTAGCCGACCTTCAGCTGGTGGTTCTCAAAGGCCGTGTAGTTGGCGATGAACGACCCCGAAGTGTCCTTGGTCTTCAGGACGTTGGCCTGGCGGAACTGGTCGGGGCCGATGCCGATCGAGGGCACGCCCGACGAGCAGGAATTGGTCGAGCCCAGCGAGGTTATGTCCGTGCAGATCGAGACGTTGGCGAAACCCTGGCCTTCCGGCGGCAACTGGCCGCGCTGATAACCGCGGAACGAGACGCGGGCCTCGGTCGAGAGCTCAGGCGTCCACTTGGAGTTCAGCTGCAGGGCGTAGTTGTCCTCGTTTTCCGGCTGAACGTACCAGTTGCTGTCGAGGCTGATCGAGGTGGTGCCGGGGCTGCGCTTCCAGACCGAGCTGAAGGCGTGGCGGTAGGTGGCCGTCAGGCGCTGGTTGTCGGTGATGTTGTAGTCGATCTTGATCGACGACTTCTCATCCAGAACCGGCTTGGTCAGGGCGACCGTGCCCGTGGCCAGCAGCGACGAGGCCGAATAGCTCTTCCAGTTGTTCAACACCGTATCGATGTCGGTCTGGCTGGCGCCGGTTCCGGTCGAAATGCCCGGGATCTTGTTGAAGGTGTTGGCGAAGCCGGCGCCCAGCGGGCCGGTGCCGGTGGTGTCGAAGGTGGCGAACTTCTCGTACGAGGCCGCGAAGAACAGGGTGTCGGGGATGATCGGGCCCGAGAGGAAGAAGCCGTAATTGCTCTCGTGGATCTTGTTCTTGATCTTTCTGTAGCCGGTCAGCGGAGCCTGGGTGACGTCGTTGCCGACGAAGCCGACATTGGGCACTTGATTGCCGACGAGACGCGTCGTCCGATAGTTGTCGAACAGAGAGCCGTGGAACTGGTTGCCGCCCGACCGCATGATCAGGTTCAGGGCGCCGCCGGTGAAGTCGCCGTCCTCGACGTCGAACGGCACGGCCGTGACCGACATCTGCTCAAGCGCTTCGAACGAGATCGGGCCACGGTTGGTCGACAGGCCGCCGGTGTTGAGGCCGTAGCTGTCTTGCGAGCGCACGCCGTCGATGGTGATGCGGTTGGCGCGCGGCGCCGAGCCGGCGATATAGAGTCCGCCCGACGGACCGGTGCTGCGGTTGACGAAGTCCAGCGTGGCCAGCGGATCGCGGCGGCCGATATCGCGGATGTCGCGCTTGACCGAGACCACGGCTTCGATTTCCGCGCGCTGCAGGGTGGTGCGCGAGCCGACATTGGCCAATTGGCTGGTGGTGGCCGCCTTGGCGGCGGTGACGGTCACTTCCGACACCTGGCCTTCGGGCACCAGGGCCAGCTTGACGCGCTGCGCGTCGCCGACATTGAGGAACAGGCCGTCCAGCGTCTGGGCGCTGTAGCCCTGGCGGGTGGCCGTGATCTTGTAGGGACCGCCGACCCGCAGGCCGCGCACGTCGAACGCGCCGGCTTCGGTCGTCTGGGTGATCTGGCTGGTGCCGCTGGGTCCGTGGGTGACGGTGACGGTGACGTCCGCGAGCGGCGCGCCATTGTCATCGACGGCCTGGCCGCGCACGGCGGCGGTCGTTTGTTGGGCGATCGCGGCCGGCGCCGACATGGCCAGGGCGAGCGCGCCCAAGGCCGCGCTCGCGGCCAGCTTTCTGGTAAACTTCATTATAGCCCCCTCAGGCGTGAACGCCCGTTGGAAAGGGGCGCGTGAAGGGCCGTACTGCAGCTCCCTGACATATTGTTGCGGTTTTTGTGACAGTTTCAAATAATAGGAAACTTACCCCAATTCGCCGCGTCTCCGGGCGGCGATTGCGCAGAAAAAAGGCCGCCGACCCGAGTGGGGCGGCGGCCTTTTCAAAGTGTGGTTAGAGCCCTGGGGGCCTACTCTTCCTTGACGCGGCGCTTGCGGAACGACGGGTTCAGGGTCTGCTTGCGCAGGCGGATGTTCTTGGGCGTCACTTCGACCAGTTCGTCTTCCTCGATATAGGCGATGGCCTGTTCGAGGGTCATACGGCGCGGCGGCGTCAGGCGGATGGCTTCATCCTTGCCCGAGGCGCGGATGTTGTTCAGCTGCTTGGCCTTCATCGGGTTGACGTCGAGGTCGTCCTGACGGGCGTTCTCGCCGATGATCATGCCCTGATAGGTCTTTTCGCCGGCGCCGACGAACATCGTACCGCGGTCTTCCAGGTTCCAAAGCGCGAAGGCGGCGGTTTCGCCGTCCGAGTTCGACACCAGCACGCCCTTGCGCTGACTGTCGATGGCGCCCTTGTAGGGCTCGTAGTGGCTGAACACCCGGTTCAGCACGCCCGAACCGCGCGTGTCGGTCAGGAATTCGCCCTGATAGCCGATCAGCGAACGCGACGGAGCCACCAGTTGCAGGCGGGTCTTGCCGGCGCCCGACGGGCCCATGTCCTTCAGCTCGGCCTTCCGCATCGACAGCTTTTCGATGACGATGCCCGAGAACTCGTCATCGACGTCGATCATGACGTCTTCGATCGGCTCGAGGCGCTTGCCGGTCTCCGGATCGGTCTGGAACACCACGCGCGGACGGCTGATCGACACTTCGAAGCCTTCGCGGCGCATGCCTTCGATCAGCACGCCCAACTGCAGTTCGCCGCGGCCGGCGACTTCATAAGCGTCGCGTTCGGCCGTTTCGGTGACCTTGATGGCCACGTTCGATTCGGCTTCCTTCAACAAGCGGTCGCGAATGACGCGGCTTTGGACCTTGTCGCCTTCTTTACCCGCCAGCGGGCTGTCATTGACCGAGACGGTCATCGAGATGGTCGGCGGGTCGATCGGCTGGGCGGGCAGGGCGTCGGTGACTTCGATCGCGCACAGGGTGTCGGCCACGGTCGCCTTGGACAGGCCCGCGATGGCGATGATGTCGCCGGCTTCGGCTTCTTCAACGGGCTGACGCTTCAGGCCACGGAAGGCCAGAACCTTGGTGATGCGGCCGCGCTCGATTTCCTTGCCGTCCAGGTGCAGGGCGTGGATGGCCATGCCGGGGACGGCCTTGCCCGAGGTGATGCGGCCGGTCAGCAGACGGCCCAGGAAGGGGTCGTTTTCGATCAGCACGCCCAGCATCTGGAACGGCTTGTCCTTATTCTCGACAACCTTGGGCTCGGGCACGTGGCGCACGATCAGGTCGAACAGCGGCGCCAGGGTGTCGTTGGGCTGGTTCATGTCCAGCGTCGCCCAGCCGTTCTTGCCCGACGCATAGATGTGCGGGAAGTCCAACTGCTCGTCGGTGGCGCCCATGGTGGCGAACAGGTCGAAGGCGTCGTTGAGGATACGATCGGGGTCGGCGTGCGGACGGTCCACCTTGTTGAGGCAGAGGATCGGGCGCAGGCCCATCTTCAGGGCCTTGCCCAGGACGAACTTCGTCTGGGGCATGACGCCTTCTTCGGCGTCGACCAGGATCACGCAACCATCGACCATGCCGAGGATGCGTTCGACTTCGCCGCCAAAGTCGGCGTGGCCGGGGGTGTCGATGATGTTGATGCGGGTTTCGCCCGCTTCACCGTGCCACAGAACGCTGGTGCACTTGGCCAGGATGGTGATCCCGCGCTCGCGCTCCTGGTCATTGGAGTCCATGGCGCGTTCGGTCGTGGCTTCGTTCGCGCGGAAGATGCCGGACTGGGCGAGGAGCTGATCGACGAGAGTGGTCTTGCCATGATCGACGTGCGCGATGATGGCGATGTTTCGCATGGACATGGAGAAGGCGAACTTTCGGGGAAGAGAATAGGGTTTGACGCTGCGCGCATCAGGCGCGCGGCTTTTACGCGACTGCGCTGAGTTTATCCACCCCACCCGTTGCGAAAGGCGTTTTCGCGGAAACCGGTGTCAAGGCGAAACCCTTATCCTAGCTGGGTTTGCGAGATGTTCGCGACTTGGGTTGTTTCTCGCGCAACTAATTGTGCACTGCAACATGCCAAAAAAATGAGCAAGTTTACGACTCGTCAATCAATATTCCTTGCTGCGCAAAGGGTTTCTCCAAACTCCCTCAAAAGAATCGACATTGCCGACAACTTTTTTGCTTGCTCGATTTCGCACCGCACCCTATAAACGAGATGTGAGGCGGCCTCGCCGCCTCTGCCCTTCCTGGGCGTTTCCTCCCTAATGAACTGCCCGGCTTTCGAGCCGGGCTTTTTTTTGGCCTGAACAATGGTAGCGCTCTCGCTGATGGCCGCGCGCGGAGAAACCCGGGACCTCCGTCGAAAAGATCACGCCAAAAGGTTGGGCCTGAGCCCTCAGCGCAGACTGGCGGCGTCCATGGCCGCCAAGGCCCGCGTCAGACGCTCGGCGTCGGCGGTCAGCCGGGCCAGGCCCTCCGTCGGTTCGCGCGTCACTTCATCCATATAGAGCGACCGATTGATCTCGATCTGCAGGGCGTGGGTGCGGCGGGCCGGACGGCCATAGTGCTCGGTGGTGTAGCCGCCGGCATAGGGGGCGTTGCGGGCGACCCTGTATCCCATCGATTCCAGTTCGCGTTCGACCAAGCCGGTGAGCTTCGGCGAGCAGGCGGCGCCGAACCGATCGCCCAGGACGATATCGCAGAGGCCGCCGCCGCGGCCCCTCTGGCCCTGGGCCGCCGCGGCGGGCATCGAGTGCCAGTCCACCAGGATCGCTACGCCGTGGGCGGCCCGCGCCGCCGCCAGCAGCCGCTCCAGGGCGTCATGATAGGGGCGGTGGGCGAGGTCGACGCGCGCCTGCGCCTCGGCGAAGGTCAGCTTGCGCGCATAGATCGGCCGCCCCTCGGTCGCCACGCGGGCGATCGCGCCCAGACCGGCGGCGACTCGCGCCGAACGGCTCCTGGCGTATTCGGGCAGGTCGTCCTCGAACATGGCCGGGTCCAGTTCCCAGGGGTCGCGGTTGAGGTCGATATAGGCCCGCGCCAAACGCGCCTGAATGACCGCCGCACCCAGGGCCGGCGCGCCGGCGATGATCCGATCGACGAAGGCGTCCTCCGAACCGCGGATGGCTTCGGCGGCCAACCGGGCGGCGCTCATCATGTCCGCGGGGTAGATGCTGCCGGAGTGCGGCGAGGCGAAGACCAGCGCGGTGGGCGGCGGCAGGGGCTCGGGCGCGGCGCGCAGCAGGTCGTGGGCGGGCCTGGCGAAAGGATCAGCGGCCGGCGTCGGGGCTGTCGCGGGCTGTGGTGTCGTCGCGATCGGCGGGCTGGCGCTCATGAATCATATTCGCAAAGGGGGCCATCCATGGTCAAACACCTTTGGACGAGTTTGGTGTTCCTGTGGACGAGACGCCGGGTTCATCCCCGATTTACGGTCCTTACTCTATAGTGGGCGTCCAACTCCGACGACTTCCGGAAAAAAGACCGACATGGCCCGCATCCTCCTCGCCGAAGACGACGATTCCCTCCGGGGCTTTCTGGCCCGCGCCCTAGAGCGCGCCGGCTTCGAGGTTCAGGCCTGCGCTGACGGTGAAGAAGCCGTCGGTCATCTGGATCATCCCTGGGATCTGCTGCTGACCGACATCGTCATGCCCGGCATGGACGGCATCGAGGTCGCCCGGCAAGCCGCCGCGCGTGATCCGTCCCTGCGCATCATGTTCATCACCGGTTTCGCCGCCGTGGCCCTTTCGGCCCAGGACCGCGCGCCGGCCGGCGCCAAGGTGCTGTCCAAGCCCGTTCACCTCCGCGACCTGGTCGCCGAGGTCGAAAAGATGATGGCCGCATAACTCTTTCGCCCCGTCACATAATTTAAATCTGGCGGGTTGCGCGATGCGAAAGCCGCCGCTATACCCCGTCACCTTCCCGCCCGGGACGCTTTTAAAGTGCTTCTGGGTCGCTTTGGCGGATGCGTAGCTCAGCGGGAGAGCACCTCGTTGACATCGAGGGGGTCACAGGTTCAATCCCTGTCGCGTCCACCATACTTTCCCCAACGCCCTGATCGTTTAGGTTCGCAAGGCGCGCGGGCCGGGCTGCCGCTCATCCGGCTGTTCAATCTCGGCGTCGCGCTGCTCCGGCGCCCTTTCTGCGGTCAAGGATGGTGAGCGTGCGGGCCGTTCCGCCGTGGGGATCCGCACCCCGAAACGACGCCAAGCCGTCCCGCCGCGCGAGTGATAAAAGTCGTTTTTCCTCGCTGTTGCCCTAAAGACACATACGAAATCGCTCGCACCGCGTTTGTCTATCGGGTCCGCCTCTGGGTCGGCTCCACGACAATTCCTAGAGAGGTGCAAACCATGAGATTCAAATTACTGGCTGGCGTCGCGGTGGCCGCGTTGTGCGCCGCCAATGGCGCGTCCGCCCAAAGCGCGACGAGCGGCTGGTATGTCGCCGGCGACGTCGGCTACCACATGCCCGAAGACGTCCAGGCGACGTCCTCCAAGGGCTATGACTGGGACTTCTCCCAGAAGGAAGACTGGGCCGCTTTCGGGCGCCTCGGCTACAAGTTCACGCCCAACTGGCGTGTTGAAGGCGAATACGGCCATCGCGGTTCCGACATCAACGGCGTTCGCGGCAATGGTCTGTCCGGCGCTCAGCCGATCGGTCTCTGCACCGCCGGTCCGATCCGCACCGCCGCCGCGCCCAAGTGCGGCGCGCCGAACGGCGAGATGAAGGCCACCACCCTGATGGCCAATGTCATCTATGACTTCATGCCCGAGTCGAGCCTGCACCCGTTCATCGGCGCCGGCGCCGGTACGGCCTGGGTTCACAACAAGGTCTATGGCCAGCTGAGCGGCGTTCCCGTCGGCGGCGCGCCGTACCAGAACGCCAGCTTCGACGACGTTGATCAGGCCTTCGCCTATCAGGGCCTTCTGGGTCTGGCCTGGGACTTCGCCCCGAACTGGAGCATGGACCTGACCGGCCGTTATCTCGAGACCAAGGACCTCAAGTGGGGTCAGGTCACGCAGAACGTCGGACCGGGCGTTGGTTCGATCACCGACACCGGCTCGTTCTCCGGCAAGTACAAGGACACCTCGGTGACCTTGGGCGTGCGCTACACCTTCGGCTCGCCGCCGCCCCC
>JAHINZ010000006.1 GCA_018895795.1 Alphaproteobacteria bacterium | reverse complement strand
CCGAACTCTCCACCATTCCGACTGTCCTCACCGTCGTGGGGGCCGACCCCGACGCCTACGCACAAGCCGTGTCGCGCGTCGAAGCCAGGCTGTCCAGCCGTCGCGAGGACTTGGGGCCGCTGGCCGCCGACTTCTTCGTCGAAAGCGGCGACTTACCGTCGCTCAAGGCCGACCTGGCGGACCTGCCGGTCGACCTCGCGGTCCAGTCTGTCGCCAATCGCAGGAAGCGCCTGCTGATCGCCGACATGGACTCGACGATCATCAATGTCGAATGCCTGGACGAGCTGGCCGACTTCGCCGGCGTCAAGGACAAGGTCTCGGAGATCACCGAGCGGGCCATGCGCGGCGAGCTGGCTTTCGAGGGGGCCCTGCGCGAGCGGGTTGGCATGCTGACGGGCCTGTCGGTCGACGCCCTGCAGAGCTGTTACGACCAGCGCGTACGGCTCAATCCCGGGGCCAAGACCCTGGTCGAGACCATGGCCGCCCACGGCGCGCGCTGCGCCCTGGTCTCGGGCGGCTTCACCTTCTTCACCAGCCGGGTGGCGAAGGCCGCGGGCTTCCACCTGAACCGCGCCAACACCCTGATCGAGGCGGACGGCAAGCTGACGGGCCAGGTGGGCGAGCCGATCCTGGGCAAGGAAGCCAAGCTGGCCGCCCTGGTCGAGGAAACCGCCGCCCTGGGCCTGACGCCAGCCGACGCCCTGGCGGTGGGCGATGGGGCCAATGATCTGGCGATGATCGAGGCCGCCGGTCTGGGCGTGGCCTATCGCGCCAAGCCGATCGTCGCGGCCCAGGCCCACGCCAAGGTCGATCACGCCGACCTCACCGCCTTGCTCTACTTCCAGGGCTACAAGGCCTCGGAGTTCGTCTCTTGAGCTTTCCCCGCCGCGTCGAGGCGGTGGTCTTCGACATGGACGGCCTGCTGCTGGACACCGAGATCGTCTATCGCGCCGCGATGATCGAGGCGGGCGCGCGATTTGGCGTGGCCTTCACCGGCGAGATCTATGCCGCCATGGTCGGCAAGACCAACCCCGAGAGCGCGGTGTTGCTTCGTGACCTCTATGGCGAGACCTTTCCGGTCCAGGCCTATTTTGAACGCGTCTGGACTGACGTCGAGGACCTGCTGGAGGCCGAGACCCGGCTGAAGGGCGGGGTGATCGAGATCCTCGACTATCTGGACGACATCGGCATGCCGCGCGCCATCGCCACCTCGAACGGCATCGCCTCGGTCGAGAAATATCTGGGCCGCTTTGGTCTGCTGCCCCGCTTCCACGCGGTGGTCGCCAATGCCGACGTCACCCGGCACAAGCCGCATCCGGATCCCTATCTGGAAGCCGCCCGCAGGATCAGCATCGATCCGACGCTCTGCCTGGCGCTGGAGGACTCGCACCCCGGCGTCCGCGCCGCCCACGCGGCCGGCATGATGACCGTGATGGTCCCCGACATCCTCGATCCGAACGAGGAGATGCATGACAAGTGCATCCACGTCGCCGACAGCCTGCACGTGGTGCTGGATCTGCTGAAGGCCTCGGCCTGAGCGAGCGGGCGACTTGCCCCCTCCGCGCCTGCGGCGCTCCTCCCCCGGAGGGGGAAGACGAGGTCGGCGCGATTTCATCTTCCCCCTACGGAGGAGGACGGCTGCGAAGCAACCAGGAGGGGGCGAGTCGTCAGGCCTGACGCAGCGCGTCCGTCTCGACTCCCGCCGGCAGCTCTATCGACCAGCCCTCCAGGAACGCCGTCAGCGCCGCCAGTCCCATCGGCCGGGCGACATGGTAGCCTTGGGCGAGGTCGCAGCCCATCAGTCGCAGCACGGCCAGGGCCTCGCGGGTTTCGACGCCCTCGGCGGTGACCTTCATGCCCAGGCTGTGGGCCAGGTCGATGGTCGACTTGACCAGCAGGGCGTCCTTGCCGCCCGCCTGCAAGGTCATCACGAAGGCCTTGTCGATCTTCAGTTCATCGGCGCGGATCTGCTTGAGATAGGCCAGGGAGGACAGGCCCGAGCCGTAGTCGTCGATCGAGACCGAAATGCCCGCGGCGTCGAAACGCTCCAGCACCGCCAGCGCCACGTCGGGATTGCCGATCACGGCGGTCTCGGTGATCTCGAAGCACAGGCGGGCGCCCTCGCGCACGACCTGCTCGATGGCGCGCTCGGCGAAGTCGGCGTCGTCGATCAGCCGGCCCGAGATATTCACCGACAGCAACAGGTCATGACCGGCGGCGCGTAGAACCTTCTGATCGGCGATCGTCTGGGCCAGGACGTGGTCGGTCAGGGCGCGGATGTGGCCGGTCTCCTCGGCCATGCCGACGAACAGATCCGGGCCGAGCGGGCCGCGCGTCGGATGGTTCCAGCGCACCAGAGCCTCGGCCCCGGTGATCTGGCCGGTGCGCAGGTCCAGCTTGGGCTGGTGGTGGATGAACAGCGCCCCGCTGGTGACGCCGTCGAGCAGCTCGCTCATCAACGAGAGATTGCCGGCGGGATCGCCATAGGCGACGGGGTCGAAGACCATCACCTTGCGATGGGCGGCGCAGGCTTGATCCAGGGCGATGAGGGCGTGTTCGATCAGGCGGGCGGCGTCCATCTCGCCGTGGCCCGCGGCGGCCACGCCGTGGGTGATGTGGATATCGACCGGTTGGCCGCCCAGCATGACCGGCGGCTCCAGCGATGGTATCAATGTCTCGATCCGGTTCACCGCCTCTTCGGCGTCGTCCACCAGGGAGATCACGCACAGGATCGAGGTGGTCAGGCGACCGACCATCAGGCCGGGCGAGATGGTCACCAATCGCTCGCCGATCTTGGCGATCAGCTCGGTGGCCAGCTCATAGCCGATGGCGCTGCGCACGGCCGGGAAGCGGTCCAGACCCAGGGCGCCAATCACGATCTTCCGGCCGGGCGCGACGAGGGCCAGGCGGGCGGTGATCTCGCGTTCCATGGCCCGACGGTTGGCCAGGCCGGTTTCCTCGTCATGCAGGGCAAGATGGGTCATCCGCGCCTCGCGATCGCGAATCTCGGAGGCCATCAGGTTGAAGCTGCCGGCCAGGCGGCCGATTTCGTCATGGGTTTGAACCTCGACCCTGACATCCTCACCGCGCTGCAGGCGACGCGCCGCGACCTCAAGGGCCGCGATCGGCCGCGCCAGGCCGCGCGACAGGGCCCAGGTGGCGGCGGCCACCAGGGTCGCGCCGAGCAGGCCGGCCAGGATCACGGCGGTGAACAGCGGGCGATAGGGCGCCATGGCCTGGGCCAGGGGATAGCGCAGCACCAGGGCGGCGGCGCCGTCCGGGCTCAGGGCCTTCAGCGGTTTGACCAGCACGAGGTCGGCCGCGCCGCCGGCCTTCAACAGGCTGGGCTTGCGCGTCTTTTCCTTCAGGGCGGCGCCCACATAGGCGCCCAGGCTCTGGGCGTCCGGACCCGCATTGTGGGTGACCCACCGTCCGTCGCGGCGGTCGAACACCTGGGCGTCCAGGCCGATCGCCGACAGCCGCTCCAGCGCCCGCATTTCGGTGTCGTCCAGCTTGGCGGCGAAGACGATCCACCCTGTCAACGTCGGCGACATGATCGGCGCGGAGATGGCCTGATAGGGCGCGCCGTCGATGATGAACACGCCCTGGGCCTGGTCTTCGGCGTCCAGGGCCGCCCAGAGCTTGGGCACATCAAGACGTTTGGGATCGATGCCCACCACGTCGCCGTCGACCCCGACCATGAAGGCCAGGTCCAGGCCCAGGCGCTGACGAAGATTGGCGACCGCGGAGTCCACGGTGGGCGCGTCGTGGGTGGCGACGGCGGCGCGGAACCCGAAGTCCCGCGACAGCAGGTCGGCGCCGTCCTGCAGGCGTTGGGTGCGTAGGGCCCAGACGCGATCGAACACGGTGCCACTGGCCGCCAGTTCGTCGCGCACCGCCTGCTGGGCGTTGCCGGCGATCGCCAGATAGACGGTGACCGCGACCAGGCTCAGCGCCAGGGCGAACAGCCCGGCGAACAGAACGGTCAGTTTGGTCTGAAGGCGGTTGAACACGGCGGGTCTCAATGCGACGACGGCGCGCGGAGTTCGAGGGTCACCGTCTCGCGGGCCGGACCGGCGCCGATGCTCGCGAGAGACAGGGTCTTTTCGTTCTTGGGCGCGCGCAGATAGGGGTGCCAGACGCGGATCACGGCGGCGCCTTCGGGAACGTCGGCGATCGTGGCCACGCCGTTGGCGTCGCTCTTGGCGGCATAGGCGGTGTCGACCACCTTGATGAAGCCGACCATCTGATCATGGATATTGCAGCCGATCGCCGCCACGCCGACGGCGGGCATCCGCACCGTGCGGTTTTCCTCGTGGCCGTAGAGCTTCAGCTCGAACTTGTTGCCCGCCGAAAAGGAATAGACGTGGTGACGCACCTTATCGAGGTTGGGGAACGACACCTCGGCCCCGGCCGGCACGATCAGCACGAACGGCGTGAACTGGATGTTCTGCTGGGCCACGCGATAGGGCCAGGCAAACTTGATGGGGCCGGACGTGGGACGACCGCCGGGATTGACGGTGACCACGGCGTCGGGAACGGGCTTGCCGTCCGCGCCGCGCACCGTGACGGTCAGGCTGCCGGCGACCGCGGGCCCGCCCAACAATACTGCGAACATCAAGGTTACGGCGAGCTTCATGGGCTTAGCTAGCCGCTTTCACATGAAATCGGCGTTAACAACCGCGTCGCGGCTTCGTCCGTGATGCGAGGACAGCTTAAAACTGAAATCCACCCTAAAGTCTTCTTAACCAGTGTGACCAAATACATGGTCATGGGTGCGATGGGCGCCGCCAGCCTGCGCGAGGGGCGCCATGAAACTTCCCGTTGCAACGGCCCTGGCCTGGGCTCTGATCACGCCGCTGGCGATCACCGGCGCGTCAGCCGCCGAACTTCAGACCGGCGGCAAGCTGCTGTTGACCGGCGGCGTCAGTGCGCTGGAGGGTGGCGCGGGCGGCGGCCTGGCGACCTGGGGCGTCATCGCCGGCAACGAAACCCGCGACGGGATCGGCGGCAAGGTTCACGCCACCTTTATCGACGTCTCCGATTACACGCTGCGCGCCTATGGCGGCGCGGTGGGCTTCCACGATCGGGTCGAGCTGTCGGCGACGCGTCAGGACTTCGACACCGGCCCGACCGGCGCCAAGCTGGGCCTGGGCAAGGGCTTCACCTTCAAGCAGACCATCCTCGGCGCCAAGCTCCGGGTGCTGGGCGACGCGGTCTATGACCAGGACCGCTGGCTGCCGCAGGTCGCGATCGGCGCGCAGTACAAGACCAACGATCAGGGCGACATCGTCCACGCCGTCGGCGGTCAGCACGACAGCGGCGTCGACTACTATGTCGCCGCCACCAAGCTGCTGCTGAACCAGAGCCTGGTGCTGAGCGGCGCGGTCCGCGCCACCAAGGCCAACCAGACCGGGCTGCTGGGTTTCGGCGGCGACAAGAGCGACCGCTACAAGGCCCAGTTCGAAGGCTCGGCCGGGGTGCTGCTCAGCAAGCGGCTGGTGGTCGGGGGCGAGTATCGGTCCAAGCCCAGCAATCTCGGCTTCGCCAAGGAAGATGACTGGATGGACCTGTTCGCCGCCTATGCGATCAACAAGACGGTGTCGGTGACGGCCGCCTATGTCGATCTGGGCGATATCGCCACGTTCAGGAACCAGCGAGGCCTCTATGTCTCGCTGCAGGCCGGCTTCTAGGAGCGCCCACGATGCGTCATCTCACCTCGCGCGCGGTCCTGGCCGCCGTCCTCGCCCTCGGTGTCGCCGGCGCCGCCTTTGCCCAGGACGCGGTCCCTCCGGATGAGAAGCCGGTGGATCCCTATGTCCCGTCCAACGCCAATGCCGCCGCCGCGCCGCGCGCCGACGCCAGGGTGTTCGAGGCCTTTCACGGCAAGGCGGGCCTGACGCGCATCGCCGCCGGACTGGTCGACCGCAGCATCGTCGACCCGCGCATCAAGGACATCTTCGCCACCACCGATGTGCCCCGCTTGAAGCGGACCCTGGCCGAGCAGTTCTGTTTCGTGCTGGGCGGCGGCTGCGACTACACCGGCCGCGACATGGCCAGCGTGCACAAGGACATGGGCGTCACCGACAAGGACTTCAACGCCCTGGTCGAGAACCTGCAGGCGGCGATGGCGGTCGAGGGCGTCCCCTTTTTCGCCCAGAACCAGCTGCTGGCCAAGCTGGCCCCGATGCAGCGCAAGGTCGTCGCGCGTTAAGGCTTGCCGGGAACCGCGTCCTCGTAGCGCGACCAGTTGCCCGACAATTCATCGACCACCACGCCGCCGGCCTTGAAGGCCGCGTCAAGCGAGGATTGCAGGGCCGGGACGCCGGTATGCTCGCCCAGCAGATTGGTCGCCGCGTCGCCGCCGGGCGGCGGGGTCGTGTAGTTGCTGGCGGTGCGCAGCACCAGGACCCGCTTGGGATCGGCGCGGCCGATCCGCCCCAGGGCGTCGAGGGCGGCCAGAACCCCTGTGTCTTCCATGCCGGTCATCACGAAGCCGTCCTGGCCGCCGGTCCAGTAGTTGGCCCAGGCCTCGAAATGCCGGTTCAGGATCGCGCCGTGCCAGAAGGCCTGGCCGCTGATCTCGTCGCCCTTGAGCACCTTCGGCGGGGTCTGGGCCTGGGGCAGGCCGACATAGGGCGAGCGCAGGGCCTGGAGGGCGGCGTTGTCGGGGATCGCCGCGTCGCGCGTCAGCTCGAAGGCCCAGTCGCGCAGGCTGGTGTTCAGCGGAAACAGATTGGAATTGGGCAAGGCGGGGGCGGGCGCCTCGTAGGGCGCCTTGCGCTCGAACGGGATCTGGCCGGTCGTCCAGCCCTTGGGCGTTTCGCGCGGGTCGATGGCGTAGCCGAAGTCGCTGTCGACCACCGCGCCGATCCAGGCGGCCGAGCCGACCGAGCCCTTGTCGGGATTGACGCCGGCGATGGCCGCCACCAGCCAGTAGGCCTTGGCGAGGTCGAAGCGTGGGTCCTGGCCCAGGGCCAGGGTCGAGATCGCCGCGCGGCTGGTGCCCATGCCGGTCGACAGCAGCAGGGTCTTGCGGGCCGGATCATAGCGCAGGTGGCGGAAGCCCGCCGCGAAGGGCAGGGTCTCGGGCATGGTCTCGGCCCAGGCCTGGAACTCGCCGGCCTTGTCGCCGGTGTCCTCGCCGATCTCGAAGGCGGTGACCACGACAACCCGCACCTCAAGAGGCGCGGCGAGGGCGGGGGCGGCCGTCAGGCACGCGAGCAGCAGGCAGGCGAGAGCCGCGTAACGACGCATGGGCTTCCTTGGCAAGAACAGGGGCCGCGAGAGAATCCCGCGACCCCTGGGTCTTACTAGCCCTGCGGGCCCTTCTGGAAGTACTTGAAGAAGGCGCTGTCGGGCGAAAGCACCAAGGTGGTGTCGCCTTGGCCAAGCGACGCCTCATAAGCCTGCATCGAGCGATAGAACGCCGCGAAGTTCGGATCGCGCCCAAAGCTCGAGGCGAACAGTTCGGAGCGGCGGGCGTCGCCCTCGCCCCGGATCTTTTCGCCTTCCTCGGTGGCCGTGGCGATGATCTCGCGCTTGCGCTGCTCGCCGATGGCGCGGAGCTCGGCGGCTTCCTGCTGGCGGGCGGTCTGCATGCGCTCGAACACCGCCTTCTGGTTGGCCTCGGGCAGGTCGGCGCGCTTGATCCGAACGTCGATGATCTGGACCCCGAGGTCGGACGCCTTGGCCTGCTGGGCCACTTCGTTGCGGATCTGGGCCATCACCAGGGCGCGTTTCTGGGCGATGACTTCCTTGGACGTCGCGCGGCCGATGGTCTGGCGCAGGGCGGCGTTGACGATGGAGTCCAGACGATCGGCGGCGACGCTCTCATCGCCCAGGGTGCGATAGAACTGCCTCGGGTCGGTGATCCGATAGCGGACGAACGCATCGACCACCAGGCGCTCCTGGTCGGCGGCGATCACCTCTTCCCGCGCGGCGTTGAGCTCGATGTTGCGGTTGTCGAACTTGACCACGCGGTCCAGGAACGGGGCCTTCAGATGCAGGCCCGGAGCGCGGACCACCCGGATCGGATCACCGAACCGGACGACCAGGGCCTGCTCGCGCTGCTCGACCTGATAGACGGTCATGCCCAGCAAAACGAGGACTGCGCCGGCGGCCACGCCGATCGCGGTCAGGCGGTTCTGAGGGCGGCTCATTGCGAGGCTCCGTCGACGGACTGGATCACGGTGGCGGACTTGGGCCGGAAGGCGTCGGGCGGCAGGATCACCGGGGCGCTGGCGCCCTTGCTGTCGATGATGACCTTGTTCGAGGCGGCCAGAACCCTTTGCATGGTCTCGATATAGAGACGTTCGCGGGTGACGGCGGGGGCCAGCTTGTACTGGTCATAGACCTGGTTGAAGCGGGCGGCTTCACCGGCGGCGCCGCGCACGACCTGGGCGTTGTAACCCTTGGCCTGCTGGACGATCTGGGCGCCCTGGCCGCGGGCGATATTGGCGGCCGACTGAGCGTTCTGGCTGGCGCGCTGGACGTCGCGGAAGGCGTCGATGACCGGCGGCGGCGGGGTGGCCGTCTGGATCTGCACGCTTTCGACGAAGACCCCGGCGTCATAGCGGTCGAGAATCTGCTGGATCAGCTGCTTGGCCCCGTCCTGCACCTCCCCGCGACCGGTGGTCAGGATCGGCGTCAGGGCCGTCTTGCCGACCACTTCGCGCATCGCGCTTTCGCCGATCGCCCGGATGACGGTGTCGGGACTGCGGACGTTGAACAGATATTTGGGCGCGTTGGACACGCGCCATTGCACCTTGAAGCTCAGATCGACGATGTTCTCGTCACTGGTCAGCATCAGCCGCTCGTCGCTGCCCTGGGCGTCATCGCCGCCGCCGATGTCGGTCGTCTGGATGGCGGTGACCGCCACCTTTTCAACCGACTCGATCGGGAACGGCAGGTGGTAGCGCAGGCCAGGCGCGGCGGTGCGGGAAAACGCCCCGAAGGTGGTGACCACGCCCTGTTGCTTGGGCTGGACCATATAGACGCCGGTCAGGCCCCACAGCACGATGACGCCGGCGGCGGTCGCGGCGATGGCGCGCGGTCGGTCCGGGCCCTTGAAAGTTTGGCGCAGGCGTTCGGTGAGGTCTTCCAGAACTTGATTCAGGTCGACGGGGCCTTGCGGACCGCCCGTGGGGCGACGCGGACCAGGATTAGGGCGATCGGATTTGTCCTTGTCGCCGCCAGACGGCGGAGAACCCCAGGGACCGGGGCCGGCATTGTCATTCCAAGGCATGAGCGGTGTTGTCTTCCCGTCTGCATATTTTCTACGGGGTTGTAAAACCGACCCCACATGCGGATATGAGGTCCCCCGCTTAGCGAGACAAGACTTACACGTGACCGGCGCTGCTTCCACCCCCCTCGACGACGCCCGTGCGGCCCTCGACCGCATCCTGGATCCCGTCAGCGGTCAGGGACTGGTCGCGGCCGGCCTTGTTCAGGGCCTGGTCGTGCGCAACGGCCGCGCCGGATTCATGCTGGAGGTCCCGGTCGCCAAGACCGCCGCCTATGCGCCTGTGCGCGACGCCGCCGAACAGGCCCTTGCCGCCTTGCCGGGGATCGACGTCGCCCAGGTGGTCCTGACCTCTCAGGCCGCCGAGGGCGCGACCCGGGTGCGCAAGGGCGCCAGCGTCAGCGAAGACAAGAAGGCGCGCCTGGTTCCGCCGCCGGAAGCCGAAAAGCCCGCCCACGTGCGCCACGTGATCGCCGTGGCCTCGGGCAAGGGCGGGGTGGGCAAGTCCACCGTCGCCACCAACCTGGCCTGCGCCTTCCACGCCATGGGCCTGAAGGTCGGCCTGCTGGACGCCGACATCTATGGCCCGTCCGGTCCGCGGATGATGGGCGTCAATGGCGAACCCAGCTTCGAGGACGGCAAACTTCAGCCCCTGGAGGCGCACGGGATCAAGATCATGTCGATCGGCTTCATGGTCGACGAAGACAAGGCGATGATCTGGCGCGGCCCCATGGCCTCGTCGGCCGTCCGCCAGATGATCCACGAGGTGGCCTGGGGCTCGGAAGCCGCGCCGCTCGATATCCTGGTGGTCGATCTGCCGCCGGGCACCGGCGACGTGCAACTGACCCTCGTGCAGAAACTGCGCATCGACGGCGCCGTGCTGGTCACGACGCCGCAGGAGATCGCCCTGATCGACGCGCGCCGCGCCGCGATCATGTTCGGCAAGACCGCCACCCGGATCCTGGGCCTGATCGAGAACATGGCCTTCTTCGCCGATCCTTCGACCGGCGCGCCGATCCCGATCTTCGGCTCCGGCGGCGGCGTGGCCGAGGCCAAGGTGCTGGGCGTGCCGGTGCTGGCCCAGGTTCCGATCGAACTGGCCGTCCGCGAAGGCGGCGACGGCGGAGTGCCGGTGGTGCTGGGCAAGCCCGACAGCGCGGCGGCCCGGGCGTTTGTCGGGGCCGCAAAGATGCTGTGGGGCGTCATCAAGAACTAGGATTGCCCTGGCTCTGCACAGGGAGCGCGGGGACCAAAAAAAGGCCGTCCGAGCACTGCCCGGACGGCCTGTTCCCGTCTAGCGCGCGTCAGCCCCTAGAAGCTGTAGCGCACGCCCGTCGACATCACGACGGCCGAGCCGGTCACATCGCCGCGCAGACGAACGGTCGAGCCGGTGGCCGTCATGTCGTCACGGTTGATCTTGGTGTCGGCGAAGCTGATGTAGCTGATGGCGGCGTCCAGCAGCAGGTTCGGCGTCGCGGTCCAGGTGGCGCCCGCCGCGTACATCATGCGGTCGCCGTCCGGAACGCGGGCGGTGCGGCCGACGTCCGGGGTCGGGGTCGGATCATACTGCACGCCGGTGCGCAGGGTGAGGCGCGGCGAGGCCTGGTAGTCGACCCCGATCGCCGCGGTGGTGATGTCCTTGTAGTTCTGAGGGGTGGTCGAACCCGACGTCGCGAACTTGACGCGGATGGCGTCGAATTCGCTCCAGCCGATGCGGCTGACCGACCCGTTCAGCGTCACCTTGTCGTTGACGGCCCAGCGCGCGCCGACATTGACCATCCACGGGGTGGTGATCCTGGCCTCGGCATTGATCTTGAAATTGTTGGCCGCCGGGATCGGGGCCAGTAGGCCCGAGACGGCGACATTGCCCTTCAGGGTTTGGTCGATCTTGGAGCGATAGCTGGCGCCGATCGTGAGCGCCGGGGTGGCGTGATACTGCGCGCCGGCGGTGAAGCCATAGGCCCAGCCGTCGCCCTTCAGCGACTGCAGGCCATCAGGCTGCAGCGGCGAGATGTTGGGCAGGGCGTTGGTCAGTTCGGCGTCGGCATGGACGGCGCTGACGCCGACGCCGAGGTCGAGCTTGTCATTGACGCGATAGGCGACCGTGCCCTGGACGTCGACGGTCGTCAGACGCGACTTCAGCGCGTCGTAGCGCGCCCAGCTGTTGGGGCCGTACTGGGTGGTGAAGTTGTAGGGGGCGGCGACCGACAGGCCCAGGGCCAGCTGGTCATTGATCCGCCAGGCGCCGGCCAGGTTGGGCACGACGCCGTCGTGGATCGGCTTGCTGGCGCGGCTGTCGCCGCCGATCGGCGTGGTCAGGCCGGTGGGCGGGATCGGGCGGGTGATGGTCGAGCCGTTGTTGTTGACGTCGGAATCGACCTGGATGGCGTTCAGGCCGCCATAGACTTCGTTGTGCTCCAGGCCGGCGATCGCGGCGGGGTTCCACCACAGGCTGGCGGCGCCGCGGTCGGCGACTTCGCCCGAATAGGCCCGGCCGGTGCCGCGCACGGATTGTTCTTGCAGATAAAAGGCCGAGGCCGAGGCTTGAGAGGCGGCGACGAGGGCGCCGAAGGCCACGCCGGCGGCGAGGCTGTTACGCGAAAGGAACATGGAACTGACGAGACCTTCTGGGGGAGGAGAAGCCCGTCAAGCGCCTTGCGGCGCTTGGGGAGCGCCGCGTCTAACGTACTGTGCCAGATACCGTTGCTATTTATTCAAAGTGTCCTGAATTTTGTCGCGGCCGTTAAAGAAACGGGGCCGCGAGGGCCCCGTTTCAATCACTGTTCTGTCAGTAATGGCCTGAATGTGACGTCTTCAGTGTCACATTCATTGGGTGGAGACTGTCAGCCGCCGGCCATCTTGCGGAAGAACTTCTGGCCCTGCTCGCCGCCATTGAAATAGGCCTTTTGGCCTGCTTCGTCGGTGATCTGGCTCCAGTGGTCGCGGACGCCCTCGGCCGACAGGTCGCCGTCGCTGAGATAGACCCCTTCGGTTTCATAGATCCGCGACAGGGCGAAGGCCCCGGCCCCGGCGGTCAGGATCGCGCCGGTCGGGGCTTCGTCGGACGCCAGATAGACGACGCCGGGCGTCACGGCCTCGGGGGCCAGCTTGGCCAGCACTTCGGGGGGCATCAGGCCTTCGGTCATGCGCGTGGCGGCGACCGGGCTGATGGCGTTGATGTGGATGTTGGTCTTCTGACCCTCGAGCTTGAGGGTGTTCATCAGGCCCAGCACCGCCATCTTGGCCGCGCCGTAGTTGGACTGGCCGAAATTGCCGTACATGCCCGAAGACGAGGTGGTGACGACGATGCGGCCGTAGTTCTGGGCCTTCATGATGTCCCAGACGGCCTTGATCGGCTTGAAGGTGCCCCAGACGTGGACCTGCATGACCGCCTCGAAGTCGGCCAGCTCCATCTTGGTCAGGGTCTTGTCGCGCAGGATGCCGGCATTGGCGATCAGGATGTCGATGCGGCCCCAGGTGTCCATGGTGGTCTTGACCATGGCGGCGACGCCGGCGTCGTCAGTGACCGAGGCGCCGTGGGCGATGGCTTCGCCGCCGGCCGCCTTGATCTCTTCGACGACCTTCATCGCCGCGTCGGACGAACCGCCCGAGCCGTCGACGCTGCCGCCCAGGTCATTGACCACGACCTTGGCGCCGCGACGGGCCAGTTCCAGGGCGTGCTGTCGGCCCAAGCCGCCGCCCGCGCCCGTAACGATCGCCACCTTGCCGTCAAAACGGATGTCCGACATGCCTTAGTCTCCCTCAAACGCGTGTTTGGTTTGGCGCGTTTGTGCGGCGCGGGAGGGAAGGCGTCAAGCCGTCAGCTCAGCGACCGCTGCGGCCGAGCACGGCGATCAGCTCGGCGATCTTCTCGCGCTGCGACTCCGGGTCGCCGCTCTGGATGGCGTGTTCCACGCAATGGGTGACGTGATCGCGCAGGATCTCCTCCTCGACCCGGCGCAAGGCCGCCTGGACCGCCGAGATCTGGGTGATCACGTCGATGCAGTAGCGGTCGTCGTCGATCATCTTTGTGATCCCGCGCACCTGACCTTCGATACGGTTCAGGCGTTTCATGGCGGAGGCCTTGGTGTCCGTCTGCATCCTATACCCCTGCGGGGTACTTGATCATGTACCCTATGGGGGTATATAGCGGCTCTGGATCTTGAGGAAAAGCCGTCATGTCGACCCATCGCCACGATCCTTCCGCGCCCGCTCACGCCTGCTGTGGCGGGGGAGCCGCCACGCCGACCGACGCCGCGACGCGCGACCCGGTCTGCGGCATGGTCGTCGACCCCGCCTCATCGCCGCACAGCGCCGAGCACGACGGTAAGACCTATTGGTTCTGCTCGGCCGGTTGCCGGACGAAGTTCCTGGCCGAACCGGCGCGCTACCTGGCGCCCCAGCCGGCGACCGCCCCCGTGGGGGCCAAGCAAGAGCCCGCCGGAACGCTCTATACCTGTCCGATGCACCCGCAGATCCGGCAGGTCGGTCCAGGGTCCTGCCCGCTGTGCGGCATGGCCCTGGAGCCCGAGGCGCCGGCCCTGGATGACGGACCCAATCCAGAGCTGGCAGACATGACCCGGCGCTTCTGGATCGCCCTGGCCCTGACCCTGCCGGTGTTCGTCACCGAGATGGGCGCGCACCTGTTGGGTCTGACCTTGCCCTGGGGCGATCGCGCCAATGCCTGGATGCAGCTGGCCCTGGCCTCGCCGGTGGTGCTGTGGGCGGGCTGGCCGTTCTTCCAGCGGGGCTGGGCCTCGATCCTGGCGCGTAGCCTCAACATGTTCACTCTGGTCGCCCTGGGGACCGGGACGGCCTACCTCTATTCGCTGGTCGCGACCCTGGCGCCCCAGCTGATGCCCAGCGGCTTCCAGGGCCATCACGGGCAGCCGCCGGTCTATTTCGAGGCCGCGGCGGTGATCACCGTGCTGGTCCTGCTGGGCCAGATCCTGGAGCTGCGGGCCCGTGACCGCACCGGCGGCGCCATCCGGGCCCTACTGAACCTGTCCCCGCGCACGGCCCGGCGCATCGGCGAGGACGGACAGGACGTCGAGGTCGGTATCGACGAGATCAAGGTCGGCGATCGTCTGCGGATCCGGCCCGGCGAGAAGGCGCCCGTCGACGGTGTGGTGCTGGAAGGCCGTGGCTATGTGGACGAGGCGCTGGTCACCGGCGAGTCGATGCCGGTGCTGAAAGAGCCCGGATCGACCCTGGTCGGCGGCGCGATCAACAAGAGCGGCGGTCTGGTCATGCGCGCCGACCGGGTGGGAAGCGACACCCTGCTGGCGCGGATCGTGGCCATGGTCGCCCAGGCCCAGCGCTCGCGCGCGTCGATCCAGCGCCTGGCCGACCGGGTCTCGGCCTGGTTCGTGCCCATCGTGCTGGCGGCGGCTGTGCTGGCCTTCGCCGGCTGGGCGTTGGCGGGACCCGAGCCGCGCCTGTCGCACGCCCTGGTCGCCGCCGTCGGGGTGCTGATCATCGCCTGTCCCTGCGCGCTGGGCCTGGCGACGCCGATGTCGATCATGGTCGGCGTCGGACGCGGGGCCCAGGCGGGCGTGCTGCTGAAGGACGCCGAGGCGCTGGAACGGCTGGAGCGCATCGACGCCCTGGTCATCGACAAGACCGGCACCCTGACCGAGGGGCGGCCGGCCCTGACCGACGTCAAGGCGATCGGCCTGTCGCCCGACGACCTGCTGACCCTGGCCGCCAGTCTGGAGCGCGGCAGCGAACACCCGCTGGGCCGCGCGGTGGTCGAGGCGGCCAAGGCCAAGGGATTGTCCCTGTCGGACGTCTCGGACTTCGACTCGCCGGTGGGCAAGGGCGTCACCGGCCTGGTCGATGGTCGCCGCGTGGCGATCGGCGGCGAGCCCTACATGGGCGACCTCGGCGTTGCGGTCGAGGCGCTGGCGGACGGCGCGAAGACCCAGCGCGGGCAGGGCGCGACCGTGGTGTTCGTGGCCGTGGACGGCAAGGCGGCGGGCGCGCTGGCGATCACCGATCCGATCCGCGAGTCCAGCCGCGCCGCGATCGAAAGCCTGCGACGCGAGGGGATCCGGCTGATCATGATGACCGGCGACAATCGCGTCACGGCCGAGGCGGTCGCCAAGGCGCTGGGCATCGACGAGGTCGAGGCCGGCGTGCTGCCCGAACGCAAGGCCCAGGTGGTCGAACGCCTGAAGTCGGAGGGGTTCTCGGTGGCGATGGCGGGCGACGGCGTCAATGACGCCCCGGCCCTGGCGGCCGCCGATGTCGGCATCGCCATGGGAGCCGGCGCGGACGTGGCCATG
>JAHINZ010000057.1 GCA_018895795.1 Alphaproteobacteria bacterium | reverse complement strand
ATCCGGGCCCAGGCCGCGCAGCGAGATCCGACGCCCCTCGCCCGCTTCGCGGGTGATCTGCACGCCCGGCAGGTGTTGCAGAGATTCCGCCAGGTTCAGTTCGGGGAACTTCGCCATGTCTTCGGCGACGATCACATCCTTCTGGATGACCGCGTTCCGCTTGATGGCGCGCGCATCGCTCAGCGACTTGCGGTAGCCGGTGACGACCACGGCGTCGACCGTATCACCGGCGGCCTGCTGTGCGTGAGCCGCTGATGAACCGGCGCCGGCGACGAGAGTCGCCACGGTCGCCAGCAGAAAACTTCTGAGGTTCGGGCTCTTGGCCCGAACGGAATGTTGTTTCGACATGAGTGTTACCCGCCCAACTGGTATGAACCAGTGCGCTTAAAGCAGCTTGCGGCGACACCTGCGTGACAGTTCCCGGCTCGCGGCGAATGAATTCGTCTGCTGCATGTAAGGCACCAGCAAAGATCCACTCAACGAACGGCAATTCGTCAGATCGGACTCCCCCCGTCGAGCCGCTTTCCAGTGTCATGCGGACGCCGCGGCGGGACGGTCACCGAGAAGAACGGTTCGGCCACTGAGGTCTGGCCTTTTGCACCGACATCGGACAGCCCTGAGGGAACAGGCTCGGCCCCGTGGCGCGATAGAGACTCTGTCCATCGGCGGCAAAGGTGGCGCTTGGCGGCGAGATGCAGGCCTACCGGTTCGCACGCACCCGGCTGACGCCCCCTGGTGGCGAAACGCAAGGCTAGACGCGCCGGATGACATCCAACGTCGACATCTGGACTAGACCAAAGCGAATCCCGTGGTCGATCCGACGGCTGCGGAAGCCGACATAGCCTTGATCTTCCGAAACTTAATGGCGGCGCGCCGGACTCGCGAAGGGTCGGGAGCCGGAGGGTTGCGGCGTCACGCGGCGGTGAGGGCCAACCGGACCAGGACCCGCAGCGACTTGGCCCCGGTCATCTTCATGGTCGAAGCGCGATGGTTTCCATCGGCGCGTTGGCTAGATGTCGAAGCTATGAAGATTGTTCACCCGGGGAGCGGCTTGAACCAAGCTGGGGGTTGCGACACACCACTTCCAGAGCCGGCGCTCCCAGGATGACCGTCCATCAGAATGCGCGTCAGACGCCGCTGGGTCGAGCGAAGGCTTCACGACCACAGCTGGGCGCCGCCGGGATATCCACGCAGGACGTCGGCCGATCTGACGGCCAGATCGAGACGCTACGCCGCCAGCGGATGACCGGGCCGGCCATCGCCAAGGCCCTGGGTAGGGCCCGCTCGACGGTGGGACTGACAGCGCCGGCTGGGCCTAGACAAACTGTCAGCCTTGCCCCCCTACGCGGCGGCCGGAGCTAGGCCCAAGCACATCATCTTCAGCTCCATGTACTCGTCCAGGCCAAAGTGAGACCCCTCGCGGCCCAGCCCCGATTCCTTGATGCCGCCGAAGGGCGCCACCTCGGTGGAGATCAGACCCGTGTTGAGCCCGACCATGCCATACTGAAGCCCCTCGCCCATCCGCCAGGCGCGATCAAGATCCCGGGTGAAGACATAGGAAGCCAGGCCCGCCCGGGTGTCATTGGCCATTGCCAGGGCCTGGGCCTCTGTCTCGAACCGCACCAATCCCGCCACCGGCCCGAAGGTTTCCTCGATGTTCAAAAGGGCCAAGGGCGGCACATCGATCAGGACCGTCGGCTCAAACCAGGTCCCCGACGTGCCAAATCGCCGGCCGCCGGTCAGCATCCCCGCTCCGCCCGCGACCGCGTTGGCGATGTGGCGCTCGACCTTGTCGAGCGCCGCGGCGTTGATCAGCGGCCCCTGGTCGGTAGCCCCCGCCAACCCATCACCGACGCGCAGCGCCTTGACCCGGTTCGTCAACCGTTCGGCGAAAGCGTCGTAAATGCCGGCCTGAACCAGCAGACGGTTGGCGCAGACACACGTCTGGCCGGTATTACGAAATTTGCTCGCCATCGCGCCCTCGACCGCGGCATCGAGATCGGCGTCGTCGAACACGATGAACGGGGCATTGCCGCCCAGCTCGAGCGACACCCGCTTGACCGTGCCCATGCAGGCGGCGGCCAGCATCTTGCCGACCGGGGTCGAGCCGGTGAAGGTGAATTTGGCGACACGCGGGTCGTTCGTCAGCACCGAGCCGATCGGGGCCGGCGGTCCAGTGACGATGTTGAACACCCCCGCCGGCAACCCCGCCTCCTCGCCCAACAAGGCCAAGGCCAGGGCCGAGAATGGCGTCAACTCCGAGGGCTTGAGCACGACCGTGCAGCCGGCCGCCAAGGCCGGGGCCACCTTGCGGGTGATCATGGCCGCCGGGAAGTTCCAGGGCGTCACCGCCGCCACCACGCCCACCGGCTGCTTGAGCACGACAATCCGCTTGTCGGCCTGGTGCCCCGGTATCACCTCGCCATAGGCGCGCTTGGCTTCTTCACCGAACCACTCAATGAAACCGGCGGCGTAGGCCACCTCGCCCTGCGCCTCGGCCAAGGGCTTGCCCTGTTCGGCGGTCATCAGCCGAGCCAGGTCATCGCGGTGAGCCATGACCAAGTCGAACCAGCGGCGCAGGATGGCGGCGCGGTCCTTGGCGGCGCGCGCCGCCCAGGCCGGAAAGGCCGCGTGAGCGGCGGCCACCGCGTCCAGGGTTTCAGCCTCGCCCAGGGCCGGAACGACGCCCAGCACCTTGCCGTTGGCCGGATTGGTCACCTCCATAACGGCGTCACTGGTGACCCAGACGCCGTTGATCCAAGCGGCTTCGCGCAGCAGGTCGGGACGCTTCAGGGCCAGACGGGCCCGCTCACCAAGGTCGTGCAGCGTCATCAGGACACCATCGCCAAAGACGCCTCGAGGATATCGAGTCCCTCGTCGAGGATGGCGTCGGGAGTCGTCAACGGCGCGAGCAGACGGATGGTCTCCCCGAATACGCCGCAGGACAGCAGGATCAGACCCTTTTCCAGCGCCCTGACGGTCAAGGCCTTGGCCTGGGCCCCGTCCGGCTCACCGCCGCCGCGGGAACGGACGATGTCGAAGCCGATCATGGCCCCGGGTCCGCGGATCGAAGCGATCGGCAGCAGATCATTGCGCTGGCTCATGGCCAGCAACCTGCGTTTGATGTGTTCACCCTGGACGTTGGCCCGATCGAGAAGCCGCTCCTCGGCGATCACATCCAACACCGCCAGGGCGGCGGCGCAGGCGATCGGCGGTCCGGCATAGGTGCCGCCCAGACCGCCGGGCTCGGCCGCGTCCATGATCGCCGCGCGTCCGATGACCCCTGACTGCGGGAAGCCGCCGGCCAGCGACTTGGCCACCGTGATCAGGTCCGGCTCGACCCCGCTGTGCTCAATGCCGAACATCTTGCCGGTGCGGCCAAACCCCGACTGGATCTCGTCAGCGATCAGCAGGATGCCGTGCCGGTCGCAGAGCCCGCGCAGCGCCAGCAGCAGCTCGGTCGGGGCCGGCTGGAAGCCGCCCTCGCCTTGCACCGGCTCGATGATGATCGCCGCCACCCGCTCAGGCTCGACATCGGCGCGGAACAGAAACTCCAGCGCGCGCAGACTGTCTTCAACCGATACGCCGTACTGCGGCACCGGAAACGGCGCGTGATAGACCTCGGCCGGCAGCGGCCCAAACAGCCGCTTGTAGGGGGCGACCTTGCCGGTCATCGCCATGGTCAACATGGTGCGACCATGGAATCCGCCGGTAAAGGCGATGACCGCCGAACGGCCGGTGGCGGCGCGGGCCAGTTTGACGGCGTTCTCCACCGCCTCGGCGCCGGTGGTGAACAGGATGGTCTTGGCCGGTCCGCTGAACGGGGCCAGGGCGTTCAACCGTTCGGCCAAGGCGACATAGGGCTCGTAGGCCACCACCTGGAAGGCGGTGTGCGTGTAGGTGTCGAGCTGGTCGCGCACCGCCTTCAGGACCTTGGGGTGCCGGTGGCCGGTGTTGAGCACGGCGATGCCGCCAGCGAAATCGACATAGCGCTTGCCCTCGACATCCCATAGCTCGGCGTTTTCCGCGCGAGCGGCGAAGATCGGGGTGGCTGTGGCGACGCCGCGCGGCACGGCGGCGAGGCGACGGGACAACAGGTCGGCGTTTGCGGACATGGGGATGCGACTCCTGAAAACATGGACGTGGCGTGCGGACCAGGCGGGTCCGCGATGAGGGTGAGGATCAGGCCGGGGCTAGCTGTCGGTCGAGCGCCAAGGCTGGGATGATGGCCGCCAGGCCGCTGAGCAGCAGGCCGATGACCGCCAGGGTGATCAGGCCGCGATACTGGCCGCCGGCGGCGACGAAGGCGGCAAGGGCTGGACCCGACGCCAACCCAAGTTTCGAGAAAAACCCGCCGAGAGCCGCCATCTGCCCGGCCTTGTCAAAGGCCGCGCACATGCCCAGCAGATAGGGGATGACGAAGGCCCAGGTCACCGCCGTGGCGATGTTCGCGACCAGATAGACCCAAGGCAGATGGCTGAAATGAAACGCCCAGGTGCCGACCAGGGTTAGGACCAGGCCGGCCAGCAACGGCCGCGTCCGGCCAAACCTCAGGCCCAGCACCACCACCAGCACCGAGCCCAGGGCGCCGATCCAGTTGGCCGCCCCCAGGGTGTCGGTGATGAAGCCAAGCTTCAGGCCCGAGGCCTTGCCCAGACCGATGATATAGGCGGCCAGGCCCATATTGGCGGCCTGGAACAGAAAGATGCCCGCGAAAGCCAGGCTCAATGGAATCCAGCGCACGGAGGGCCTGGCGGCGCTCGCGGCGAGCTTGGGCGGCGAGGGATAGTCCCCAAGAAAGGGGACCATGGCCAGGGTGACGGCGCTGAACGCCGCCAGGGCCAGGAACAGCACGCCATGGCCGAACAACGGCACGAGGCGCGGCAGGAACATCAGCCCCAGGCCGCCGAGGCCGAACTGCACCACCAGCAGCATGCCGAAGGTGCGGTCCGGCGTCCGGGTGCGGGCGATGACCGCGAAGGCCACGCCCACCAGCAGGCCGCCGATCAGGCCATGAACGAAGCGGATGGCGATCAGAAGCTCGGGCGCCTTGAGCAGGGTCGAGATCAGGTCGACGACGATCAGGCTGATCAGCACCGCCACCGCGGTCGGCCGCCAGGGCAGCCGCCGGATGATGAACACCGCCGTCAGCGCCCCCAGCGCCGCGCCATAGACATTGGCCGAGGCGACCAAACCCGCCGCCTTGGGGGTCAAGCCGGCGCCGGTGATCAGACCGTCGACCAGGGCGGCCATGATGTTGACGTAGAACAGGCCGGCCGTGGCCAGGAAGGACAGCAGCACGCTGGCCAGCAGGCTGTCCTCCGGGACCCGACCTGGGCGGCCAGGCGCGGTGAGCGCGGTCGAAGCAGCGTCGGTCATAGGCACATCCGTTTGATCTTGGCCGCTTCGACAGCGGCGGGGCCCCAATCGAAGACCCCGCTATCGCCGAAATAATAGTAAGTGAGACCGCCCGGCAGCAGCACGACCGAGATGCCGCCATAGCCAGACATGAACGGGACCCAGAGTGGCGCGGCGCAGCCGAGCTTCGCCCCCAGGTCGCGAGCCCAGAAGCCGGCCTTGTAGCGATAGTCCTCACCGCCGGCCGGCAAGCCGGGCCGGGCCGGGTCACGCTGCAGGGCGGCGGCCAGCAGGCCT
>JAHINZ010000056.1 GCA_018895795.1 Alphaproteobacteria bacterium | reverse complement strand
TGTCGGCGAGATAAGGTAATCGACCCCTGGTTGACTTGGAATCTTCCCGGTGAAAAACAGGTAGCTCAGCGTCGCCACCGAGGTGGTTTGGTCGGCGATCTTGACGATTTCGGCGATGGTCTGAGCCTCGGTCAGGCCGTCGGCGATCTTGATCATGAGGTCGGCGGCCGCCGATTGACCACCCGTTGAGCTGGAGGATCGCAGGATCGCGGCGAAGGCGGTTTCGACGCTGCTCGAGAAGGTCGTTGAAAGGGCCAAAGCCTTATCCGCGAATTTCAACACTTCGACGTTGCGCAGAACATCGGTGCCTTCCGGCGCGCCATTTCGCAGGTCCCGCACCGTCCATGATCCGTCGGTCGCCTTGGTCCAGCTGAAATCGGTCGACAGGCCAGCATAGACCGCCGTATCCACCCCCTCGCCGCCATCGATGTCGTCATTGCCTCCGCCACCGGTGATCCGGTTGGCGACGGCATTGCCGGTAATCTTATCGGCGTACTTGGTCGCAACAACATCTTCGATGAGGGTGTTTGGCCCGATCACGACATTCGAGACATAGGCTTTTGGCGTCAGATTCGCGGGAGCCAGAGTTCCGATGCTGGAAAGACCACCGTCCCGCAGGTCGACAATGGCGGCGCGGCTCTGGTTCGAAAGGTCGAAGGTGTCGCGACCGCCCGCATCCCAGATCGTGACGAGGCCTTCGTTTTTGTCGAGAAAGTTATAAGTGGTGTCGCCAGCCGAAGAGACCGTGTTTACGCCGTAGAGCGCCTGCAAGGCCAGGATATCCAGGTACATATATGACAGCGCCTTGGCATTTGGGCCGTCATAGGTGTCGCCATCCGGTATGGCGTCCGTCTTGTTGTAGGACATGATTGAGTAGGTCAGCTTCTCGACCGATGGATCGATCTTCACGACGTATCCGTCGGAGTTCGGGACATACACCCCGTTCACCACCGGATAGTTTCTGGGGTGCGAAAGCCCCAGCGCATGGCCTAGCTCGTGAAGGAACACGCTGCTGAAGTTGATGTAGCTACCGTCTCCCCGCTCATCGATGGTCAGGCCCGAGGTGTAGCCAAGCCCGTCGGACGCCGTGGCGATATCGAGATACATGTCTCCGGCGATTGACGAGCCGCCGGGATAGGAGGCGCGCCCCCCGCCTCCAGCTGTACCGGAAATCACGATACTGACGGACGAGGGGGCGCCGCCCTTCACTTCGACAAAGGTTATGTTGGTAAGCCGGGCGACCTCGGCGAGCGCCTGCCTGGCGACCGCACGCAAAGCTTCTGGCAGAGCCTTGAAAGGTGTCTGTGAGAACTCGGTGGCGTAGGACGGCGCCGTATCGGCGAACGAATAGCTGATCGTCACCGGAGCGCCGGCCGCGCCGGCGCCCCAGCGCGGGTTTGTCGACAGCGTATTGAGACCGAAGAGCGCGCCAAAGTTCGCCTCGAGCAAAGCTGTCATGTCGGCCCCCCATCTCAGCGCATGAAGGGCTTCATGCTAGAGATGCTATAGGCATGGGTCAAACTAGGGGTTGATCTCGCCGACCAAGCTGGATCGATCAGACCTTCCCTCAGCAATCGTGCCCCGCCCCCAGCGGCCGGCACCGCCCGTCGAGGTCAGCCGGCGGCTTCACGCCGGTCACGGCGGCGATGGTCGGGGCGATGTCGACGGTGTCCAGCGGCAGGATGCGTTCGCGCGGCGTGCTCCCCTTCCACCAGAACAGGATCGGCACCCGGCGGTCATAGTCCCAGGGGCTGCCGTGGGTGGAGACATAGGCCGGACCCGGCGTCGAGGCCACGAGGTTGGGCTTGAAGGCGACCACGATGTCGCCCGTGCGACCCGGATAGACGCTGCGACGCATGCGCTCCATCAGCGACAGCTCTTCCGGCGAGGTGTCGGCCGGGGCCGGCTCGGCGGTCAGCAGGGCCTGGGCGTCGAAGGCCCCCGCGACCTCGGGAAGGCGGGAAATCAGCGCCAGGGCGTCGGCGACGATCCGGGCGCGGTCGGTGATCGACGGCGTCTTGCGGTCGGGACCGACGGCGTAGATCTGGTCGATGCCGCCGTCGGCGATCAACGGGTCCCAGGACAGGCCCAGATCGGCGCGCACCTGGGTGTTCAACTTGGCCAGCCAGGGCTTGGCGATGACGCGCTCGACATCATAGCCCTCGCCGTTCAGGCGCTCGGGCATGTCGGCGGCGCCGTGATCGGCGGCCAGCACGACCAGAACCCCGCCCTTGGCCTTGCCGACGCTCTTGAGGAAGGTTCCGAGGCGATCGTCCAGACGCGCCATCTGATCGCACATTTCAGGACCGCGCGTGCCGTAGCGGTGACCAATATAGTCGGTGGCCGACAGGCTGACGGTCAGCAGATCGACCTGCGGGCCATCGCCCAGCCCATAAGCATCACGAAGTTGAGCGGCCAGTTCCAGCGAGACCTCGTCGATGAACGGGCTGGAGCCGATATCGCGCAGCTTCCCCGCCTCGTCCGGCGCGACCGGGATCGGCAGGGCGGCGCGCCACTTGCGGCCGCCGGTCTCGTAATCGGCCTCCAGCGCCTTGCAGCGCTTGGCCGAGCCGCCGGTCAGGGCGTCCATCGGGCTCTTGTCATAGTCCCAGACGAAAGGGTGCTTCTTGAGGTCGGCGGTGATCTTGGCGTTGAACGCCGCCACCGGCTTCAGCCGCGCCTGGGCGGTGTCGCCGGGCGGCACGAAGGTGGTGAAGCCATAGCCCGGCACGTACCAATAGGCCCCGTCGGCATGGTGGCCCGACATGGTGATCGCGCCGCGATCCTTGCCCGAGACCCCGAACACCCGGCTGTTGGGCGACGCGGCCTTGAGCCAGTCGCCATAGGTGGTGGCGACCATGTTCCGGGGGCTGACGGAACGGCCTTCGGGGTCATTGGCCAGGGGGCTGGTGGGATCGCTGAGGCAATAGACCGACTTGCCCGTCGTCAGGTCATACCAGTCATTGGCGCTGATCCCGGTCTTGTTGGGATGCTTGCCCGTCAGCAGGGTCGAGTGCCCGGGGCAGGTCTCGGTAAAGGCGTGCGACTGGTAGCCGTTGGGATAGACGATCCCTTCCCGCGCCAGGGTGGCCAGACCGCCAGAGAACACCGGCCGATACTGGGCGAACAGATTGGCGCTGAACTGGTCGACCGAGATCACCACGACCAGCTTGGGATCGGGCTTGGCGACGGGCTCGGCCAGGGCGGGCACGCTGAACGCGAACGCGGCGCAGGTCACCGCGCCGAAAGTCAGAAGCTTATTCATTGACGCAAAATGCCCGATCGTTTGCCGCGCGCAAAGGCGTAAGCGACCAGGATGTCAGGAAAGCGACAATCGCTCTAAAAAGCCGTCAGGCGACCCGTCCGACCACGGCGTTTCGGCCGGAAGCCTTGGCTTCGTACACGCCCTCGTCGGCCCGCTTGAGTAGCGCCTCGGGGGTGTCTTTCTCGCCCAGGGTGGCCGAGACGCCGATCGAGATCGTGACCGTCAACAGCTCCTTGCCCTGCGCCACCCGGAAGGGCGAACCGGCGACGTGCATGCGGATCCGCTCGGCGATGCGCATCGCATCTTCCAGCTGGGTGTCGGGCATGATCACCGTGAACTCCTCGCCGCCGTAGCGGCAAGGCAGGTCGATGGCCCGGACATTGGACGCTAGGCGCAGGGCGAACTCGCGCAGCACCTCGTCGCCGACGTCATGGCCGAAGGTGTCGTTGATCTTCTTGAAGTGATCGATGTCGATCAGCAGCGCCGCCACGGGGTCGCCGCCCAGGACCGCGCGCTGGACCAGGGAATCCAGCTGGCCGGTCATGTAGCGGCGGTTGTGCAGTCCGGTCAGCTGGTCGGTGACCGCCAGCTCCAGGCTGTGGTCGAGATTGTTGCGCAGATAGTCCGTGTACCGCTTGCGCTGGATCTGGGTCTTGACCCGGGCCGACAGTTCCTGCGGGTCGATCGGACGCGGGAGGATGTCGTTGACGCCGATTTCCAGCGCCTTGACCATCCGCGGGCGCTCATCGGGGTCGACCATGGCCAGAACCGGCAGATGCCGGGTGCGCTCGTTTGATCGCAGAGACGCGGCGAAGCGCAGGCCGTCGAAGCCCTTGGCGGCGGCGTTGATGATCACCAGGTCGACTGGCCCGCCGGCGCTGATTCGCGCTTTTTCCGGATCGGACTCGACCACCGGACGATGCTCGACGCTGAGCTCGGCGGCGATTCGCTGGGCCTGGCGTTCGTTGTCGTCGACGATCAGCACCCGGCCGCCCAGGCCGTCGAGGCGCGAGGCGGCGCCGGCGATCACCCCCATGCGGCGGCCCGAGGCCTCGCGCTGGCGCAGTTCGTCGATGACCAGTTTAAGGCGGGTCAGGCTGCGCACGCGGGCGAACAGCATGACATCGTCGATCGGCTTGGTCAGAAAGTCCGAGGCGCCCGCCTCCAGCCCCTGGATGCGATCGGCGCGGCCGTCCAGCGCCGTGACCAGCACCACCGGAATGTGCCGGGTGACGGGGTCTTCCTTCAAGCGCTTGCAGACAGTGAAGCCGTCCATGCCGGGCATCATGACGTCCAGCAGGATGATATCGGGTAGGTCATTGGCCGCCATCGCCAGGGCCGTTGGACCGTCCGACGCGGTGGAGACCTGATAATATTCGGCCGAGAGCTTGGCCTCGAGCAGGCGGACATTGGCCTCGATGTCGTCGACGACGAGGATGCGCGCGCTCATGCCGGGGTCTTGTCCAGCAGGCGTTTGATGGTGTCCAGGAAGTGGGCCACCGAGATCGGCTTGGAGATATAGGCCTCGCAGCCGCCCTCGCGGATCCGCTCCTCGTCGCCCTTCATGGCGAAGGCGGTGACGGCCACGACGGGAATATGCGCCAGGTCCTCGTCTTCCTTCAGCCACTTGGTGACCTCGAGCCCCGAGATCTCCGGCAACTGGATATCCATGAGGATCAGGTCGGGGCGATGATCCCGGGCGATCGATAGCGCCTGCAGACCCTCGCGGGTCTGCAGGGTTTCATAACCCTGGGCTTCGAGCAGATCATGAAAGAGCTTCATGTTCAGCTCATTATCCTCCACGATGAGGACCTTCTTCGTCATCCTGACCCCGACCATACGGTCCGTGGCGACGCCTGAGAGATTCGCGCCGCCTTCTGCATCCAGATCGCACGAATATCCTTAAGCCCCCGCTAATCGCGTTAACACCGGCCAATCGCAGATCATGGAACCTGGTTACTCCGACATCGAAGCCTGCGCCATCGATCCCGCCGCCCCTCTGGTGCTGGTTGATGTCGACGAGGTCCTCGCCCAGTTCATGCGGGGTTTCGGCGTGTTCATCGGTCGGCACGGCTTCGAGCTGCGCGTCGATCGATTCGCCCTGTTCCAGAACATCTATCGGCCCGGCGAGGTCGAACATCTCGACCTGATCGCCGGCAAGGCGCTGTTCGATGACTTCTTTCGCGACGGCGCCGATGACCTGCCGCCCGCCGAGGGCGCGGCCGACGCCCTGGCCACGCTCTCCACCCGCGCCGGGGTCGTCATCCTGACCAACGCGCCAGAACATGGCCGCCTGGCGCGCGCCCGATGGTTGAAGACCCACGGCTTCGACTATCCCCTGGTGATCAACAGCGGGCCCAAGGGCCCGGCGGCGGCGGAACTGGTCGCGCGCACCACCGGCCGCGCGGTGTTCATCGACGACCTGCTGCCCCAGCTGGACTCGGTGGCGGCCAGCGCGCCCGGCGTGACCTGCTTCCAGATGGTCAGCGACGAGCGCTTGCGGCCGCTGGCCCCCAGCGCTCCTGACCGCCACGCGCGGATCGACCATTGGCCCCACCTGCGGACCGCGATCGAAGCGAGCCTGTTTAAATGATCCGTTTCGGCGTCGATTTCGGCGGCACCAAGATCGAGGTCGCCGCCCTGGATGGCGAAGGCCAGTTCGTCGCCCGGGTCCGCAAGCCCAATCCAGGCGACTATGACGAGGCCCTGACCGTCATCGCCGAGCTGCTGGTCGACGCCGAGTGCATGGCCGGCGCCGCGGCGACAAGGTTGGGCATCGGCGTTCCAGGGTCGATCTCGCCGCGCACCGGCCTGATCCGCAACGCTAACAGCGTCTATCTGAACGGCCGTCCGTTCGAACAGGACCTGGCGACCCGGCTTGGCCGTCCCGTGCGACTGGCCAACGACGCCAACTGCCTGGCGCTGTCGGAAGCCGCCGACGGGGCGGGCGCCGGCCAGGGCGTGGTGTTCGCCGCCATCCTGGGCACCGGCTGCGGCGGCGGCGTCGTGGTCGATGGGCGGATCATCGAGGGCCGCAACGGCATCGGCGGCGAATGGGGCCACACCTCCCTGCCCTGGCCTCGTCCGGAGGAATATCCCGGCCCCGCCTGCTGGTGCGGCCGCAAGGGTTGCCTGGAGACCTGGATCGCCGGCCCCGCCTTCGCGCGCGACGCCGGACACGAGACCGGGCAAGCGGCAGTAAGCGCCATCGAGGCCGGCGACGCCGCGGCCCTGGCGGCGCTGGATCGCTATATTGATCGCCTGGGGCGGTCCCTGGCGGCGATGTGCGACCTGTTGGATCCCGACGTCATCGTTCTGGGCGGCGGCATGTCGAATCTCGACACCCTCTACGCGCGCCTGCCGGCCGCCATAGCGCCGCACGTGTTCTCCGACACGTACGAGACCCCCGTCCGCAAGGCCGTGCACGGCGACAGCTCGGGCGTGCGCGGCGCGATCTGGCTCTGGCCGCCAGAGGCCTGAGCGGCGCCATGGCGGCCCAATCCGCGACGCCCCCACCCGCGACGCCCTTGAAGGCCCTGTGTCGCGACTGCGCCTGGACCGGCGGAGCCAAGGCCGCGCGGTGCCCCGCGTGCGGGTCGCCGCGAACGATCTTCCATGAGGAGCTGGGCGCGCTGTCCATGGCCCATCTGGACTGCGACGCCTTCTACGCCTCGGTCGAGAAGCGCGACGATCCCTCGATCCGCGACAAGCCGGTGATCATCGGCGGCGGCAAACGCGGCGTGGTCACCACCGCCTGCTACATCGCCCGCATGAGCGGCGCCCGCTCGGCCATGCCGATGTACAAGGCGCTGAAGCTGTGTCCCGACGCCGTGGTCATCAAGCCCAACTTCGCCAAGTACCGCGAGGAGAGCCGGCGGATCATGGCCAAGCTGGACGCCCTGACGCCCCTGGTCCAGCCGCTGTCGCTGGACGAGGCCTGGATCGACCTGTCGGGCACCGAGCGCCTGCATGGCGCGTCGCCGGCCGTGATGCTGACCCGGCTGCAGCGCGAGATCGAAGCCGAGATCAATCTGACCGTCTCGATCGGCCTGGCGCCCAACAAGTTCCTGGCCAAGATCGCCTCGGAACTGGACAAGCCGCGCGGCTTCTCGGTGATCGGCGCCGCCGAGGCCCAGACCTTTCTGGCCGACAAGCCGGTCTCGATCCTGCCCGGGGTGGGCCCGGCCACGGTCACCGCCCTGGCCTCGGAAGGCTTTCGCACGGTGGGCGACATCGCGGCGGCCGACCTCAAGCACCTTGCCGCCACGCTCGGGTCCGGCGGCCTGCGCCTGCACCGGCTGGCCCATGGCCAGGACGCGCGGGCCGTCGATCCGGACCAGGTGCGCAAGACGATCAGCGCCGAGACCACCTTCAACGATGACCTGTTCAAGGCCGATGACCTGGAGGATGAACTCTGGCCCCTGTGCGAGCGGGTGGCCCGGCAGGCGCGCGCCGAAGGCGTGGCCGGCCGGGTGGCGACGTTGAAGCTGCGCACGCCGGACTTCAAGGTTCATACCCGCCGCCGCACCCTGGCCGTGCCGACCCAGACCGCCCGCACCCTGTTCCAGGTGACGCGCGAGCTGCTCGCCGCCGAACCGGGCGGGGTTTTTTACCGCCTGATCGGCGCGGGCCTGACCGAGTTCGTTCCGGCGGAAGGCGCGGCCGACGACTTCTTCGCCGGCGACGAGCGCCTGGCGCTGAAAAAGGAAAAGACCATCGACGTCCTGCGCGGCAAGTTCGGCGCCGGGGCCGTGATCTCTGGCCGGGCCTTGAAATCCAAGTGAGTCGCGGTCCCTCGCGCTCGAATAGGGGGTCGCTTGCGCCGTCCCCTTGCAGCAGGCGTCGCCGCTCACCATTTTACCGCCTCACCCAGGAAACCGCCGTCGGGCGACTTCCCCTCTCCCAATCGTGAAGCCATTTTCCAGGGCGCCCCTGTGTTAAAGCGGCGCACCGACGCGACTGGCCCTTCCAAAGCCGCCACGTTTCCATATCTAATCCTAGTAAGGCGGGTAGTTCGGCCCGTCGGGAGAAAACGGTCGATGGCCGAGCGAAAGCAAGGCGGACAAAATAACGGTTCTGGGTCGTCGGTCGTCACTGAGGTGAAGCCGAAGACACAGAAGCCTTCGCTTTATCGAGTACTGATTCTCAATGACGATTACACGCCGATGGAATTCGTCGTGTACGTTCTTGAGCGTTTCTTTAACAAGTCGCGCGAAGATGCGACCCGAATAATGCTGCTCGTCCACCAACACGGCGTGGGCGTATGCGGCGTTTATACTTACGAAGTTGCTGAAACGAAGGTTGCGCAGGTCATAGACTCGGCGCGTCGTCATCAGCATCCCTTGCAGTGCACCATGGAAAAAGACTGAGGAGCCTCCCCCTTTGCCCTCGTTTTCGCGCCCCCTCGAAGAGTCCCTCCACCGCGCCGTGGCTTACGCCAATCAGCGTAAGCACGAGTACGCCACCCTGGAGCATCTGCTCCTCTCTCTCACCGACGACGATGACGCCGCCGGGGTGATGCGAGCCTGCGACGTTGATCTGGTCGCCCTGAAGAAAAGCCTGGCCAACTATCTCGACGTCGAACTGGCCTCGCTGGTCGTCGACGACGAGGAAGACGCCAAGCCGACCGCCGGTTTCCAGCGCGTGATCCAGCGCGCGGTGATCCACGTGCAGTCGTCGGGCCGCGAGGAAGTCACCGGCGCCAATGTGCTGGTGGCCATCTTCTCCGAGCGCGAGAGCCACGCCGCCTACTTCCTGCAAGAGCAGGACATGACGCGCTATGACGCGGTGAACTTCATCGCCCATGGCATCGCCAAGAAGGCCGGCGCGTCCGAGCCCAAGGTCGTCAAGGGCGCCAATAACAGCACGACGGAAGACGACACCGAAAAGCCCAACGCCAAGACCGGCGGCGAGGCGCTCGAGGCCTATTGCGTCAATCTCAATGAGAAGGCCCGTCAGGGTAAGGTCGATCCGCTGATCGGCCGCGCCAGCGAGGTCGAGCGCGCGATCCAGATCCTGTGCCGCCGCACCAAGAACAACCCCCTGCTGGTGGGTGAGCCCGGCGTCGGCAAGACCGCAATCGCCGAGGGCCTGGCCCGCAAGATCATCACCCATCAGGTCCCCGAGGTTC
>JAHINZ010000055.1 GCA_018895795.1 Alphaproteobacteria bacterium | reverse complement strand
GGCGTTGCAGGGGCGACAGCCCCTCGGGCAGGGCGCCGGCCACGGCGACGTTCTCGCCGGTCAGCGGGTCGATATGGACCTCGATCAGGTTTTCCGGGCTGTGCAGGGGCTCGGGCTCGGCATAGGCGATCTCGACCGTCATCAACCAGCGGGTGGTGTTGGTGCGCAGGTCGCCCAGCAGCTTTTCGAACAGGCTGAAGGCTTCGGTCTTGTACTCGTTGAGCGGATCGCGTTGGCCATAGCCGCGCAGGCCGATGACGTTGCGCAGGTGGTCCAGGTGCATCAGGTGCTCGCGCCACTGCAGATCGATCATCTGCAGCAGGAAGCTCTTTTCCACCGTGCGCATCTGCTCGGGCGTGATGATCTCTTCGCGCTGGGCGGCGTGGGCGTCGACGGCCTTGGTCAGGCGATCGCGCATCTCCTCGTCGGCGATGCCTTCCTCGGCGGCCCAGTCGGCCAGCGGCAGGTCCAGGCCCAGGATCGACTTGACCCGCTCGGTCAGGCCCTCGATGTCCCACTGCTCGGCATAGGCCTTGGGCGGCAGGTGGCGCAGGACCAGATCGTCGACCACGTCGTGACGCATCTCGTGGATGATGTCCGACAGGTCGGTCGACTCCATGAACTCCTGGCGCTGCTCGAACACGGCCTTGCGCTGGTCGTTGACGACGTCGTCGTACTTCAGGAGGTTCTTGCGGATCTCGTAGTTGCGCTGCTCGACGCGCTTCTGGGCGGTGGCGATGGCGTTGTTGAGCCACTTGTGGGTGATCGCCTCGCCTTCCTGAACGCCGAAGGTGCGCATGATCGCGTCCAGACGCTCGCCGGCGAAGATGCGCAGCAGGTCGTCCTCGCACGACAGGAAGAACTTGGAGCGGCCCGGGTCGCCCTGACGGCCGGTGCGGCCGCGCAGCTGGTTGTCGATGCGGCGGCTCTCGTGGCGCTCGGTGCCCAGCACGAACAGGCCGCCGGCCGCCAGGGCCTTGGCCTTGGAGTCGGCGATGTCGGCTTCGATCTCGGCGCGCATGGCCAGCTCGTCGGCGGGCAGCGGCGTGATGCCCAGGCCCTTTTGCTCCTGACGCCAGCTGGCCAGACGCATGTCCAGATTGCCGCCCAGCTGAATGTCGGTGCCGCGGCCGGCCATGTTGGTGGCGATGGTCACCGCGCCGGGGGCCCCGGCGTCGGCGACGATGCCGGCTTCCTGCTCGTGGAAGCGGGCGTTCAGCACCTGGTGCGGAATGCCCTTCTGTTTCTTGCCGTCATTGTCCCATTCGAAGGTCGACAGCAGCTTGGACAGGTCTTCCGACTTCTCGATCGAGACCGTGCCGACCAGGATCGGCTGGCCGCGCTTATGACAGTCGGCGATCTGCAGCAGGATGGAGTCGTTCTTCTCGCGCTCGGTGCGATAGACCTCGTCATCGTCGTCGATGCGCAGCACGGGCCGGTTGGTCGGGATTTCGCTGACGCTCATCTTGTAGATGTCGTCGAACTCGTGGGCCTCGGTCGAGGCCGTGCCGGTCATGCCCGACAGCTTGGTGTAGAGGCGGAAATAGTTCTGGATGGTCACCGAGGCCAGGGTCTGGTTCTCGGGCTGGATGGCGGCGCCTTCCTTGGCCTCGATGGCCTGGTGCAGGCCTTCCGAAAGGCGGCGGCCGGTCATCATGCGGCCGGTGAACTCGTCGATCAGGACGACTTCGCTGTCCTTGACGATATAGTCCTTGTCGCGCGTGTAGAGCACATTGGCCCGCAGGGCCTGGTTGACGTGGTGGACCACCGAGATGTTGGCCGCGTCATAGAGACCGGCGGTGTCCTCGGCCAGATGGCCGCCCGAGATCAGGATCTCCTCGATCCGCTCCTGGCCTTCCTCGGTGAGGATGACCTGCTTCTGCTTCTCGTCGTGATCATAGTTGGTCTTGTCCTTGATCAGCTCTTTGATCAGGACGTCGATGGTCTTGTACAGCTCGCTGCGGTCCTCGGTCGGACCCGAGATGATCAGCGGCGTGCGGGCCTCGTCGATCAGGATCGAGTCGACCTCGTCGACGATCACGAAGTGGTGGCCGCGCTGGACCATTTCCTCGACGCTGTAGACGAGGTTGTCGCGCAGATAGTCGAAGCCGAATTCGTTGTTGGTGCCGTAGGTGATGTCGCTGCGATAGGCGCGCTGACGCTCACCCTGGCTCAGGCCGTTGACGATCACGCCATAGCTGAGGCCCAGGAAGGTGTAGATCTGGCCCATCCAGTCGGCGTCGCGCTTGGCCAGATAGTCATTGACCGTGATGACGTGGACGCCCTTGCCGGCCAGGGCGTTCAGATAGGTGGGCAGGGTGGCGACCAGGGTCTTGCCCTCGCCGGTGCGCATTTCCGAGATGCCGCCGAAGTGCAGCACCATGCCGCCCACCAGCTGCACGTCGAAATGGCGCATGCCCAGCACGCGCTTGGACGCCTCGCGCACCACGGCGAAGGCTTCGTGCAGCAGGTCGTCGAGGGTCTCGCCCTTTTCCAGCCGCGCCTTGAACGCCTCGGTCTTGCCCTTCAGCGCCTCGTCGGACAGGGCGGCGAATTCAGTCTCCAGCGCGTTGATTTTCGCGACGCGGGACGTCATCGTCTTGACCTTGCGGTCGTTGGAAGAGCCGAAGAGCTTTTTGGCGAAGCCGAGCATGAAGTCGAGATTCCGATGAAGTGTTAGGCGCGACGGGCGTTGGATGTCTTGCAAGGCGACGACCCAGCACGACTATTGCGCCCGTGTCGGCGCGGGCGAGACTTAAGCAGCGGCCCCTCCAGTGTCAACGCGAGGGCCCGGATCGGACGTCGTAAAGCCAGAGCTTTGCGGCCTTTTGTGGGTTTGATCCATCCGGGCGCCGAAAATCCCGTAAAGCCTTCCGGCGAAGACGCGGGCCTTGCATTCCCCTTGAGTCAAAACCGCGTTAGAGCCTGTCGGAAGGTTCGTCGGAGATCCGCCCCTTGATCAAGTTCCCTCATAGCCGCGTTTGGGCCGTTCTGGCCGTGACCGCGCTGCTGGCCGCCTGTGGTCAGAACAAGAGCGCCGAGAAGCCGCCGGAGCCGGGCGACACCGCCGTGGCGCGGGTCAACGGCCATGCGGTCTGGGCCTCGGACGTCAAGCGCGAGGCGGTGGCCCAGGGCCTGATCAGCGAGGGCGAGCCGCTGGACATTTCCAGCGAACTGTTCCGCCAGCGCCTCGACGAGGTGGTCGACCAGAAGCTGCTGGCCGCCGAGGCGCTGAAGCGCAAGCTGGACAAGGATCCCGTCGCCCAACGCCGCCTCGCGGCTGCCCGCGAGCGCATCCTGGGCGACATGCTGGTCGAGAGCGTGGTGGAGAAGGCCGTCAACGAGGACGCCATCCGCCGGCTCTATGCCGAGCAACAGAAGCTGTCCAAGCGCTCCGAGGAAATCCGCGCCCGCCAGATCCTGGTCGCCACCCAGGCCGAGGCCGATAGCATCAAGAAACTGCTGGCCGCCGGCGCCTCGTTCGACGCCCTGGCCATGGAGCGCTCGACCGACCAGGCCACCCGCTTCAACGGCGGCGACCTGGGCTATTTCACCGTCGACGTGATGCCCGAGGCCTATGCCGGCGTGCTCAAGACGGCGCAGAAGGGCCAACTGGTCGGGCCGTTCGCGGTCGAAGGCGGCTGGGCGATCCTGCGCATCGACGACAAGCGCATGGAAGAGCCGATCACCCTGGAGGCCGCGCGCCCGCAGATCGTCCGCTTCCTGACCTATGACCAGGTTCGCGACCTGCTGGAAAAGCTGCGCGGCGGGGCCAAGGTCGACATGCTGACCGCCAAGACCCAGGACGTGCCCGGCGCGCCGCAGGAACCGGCTTCGGCCCCGGTGGAGCTGCAGGGGTCGTCCCCGGCCTCGGCGCCGCCCGCCGCTCCGCCCGCTTCGCCCGCCCCGGCGGCGACCAAGAAGAACTAGTCGAGACGACCGCATGCCCCGCAAGACCGACAAGGCCGTCGCCAAGCCCGCCGCTGAGTCCGCCGCCGCCGCGCCGGGCGCCGTGGAACGCGTGGGTCAGAGCCTCGAGCGCGCCCTCGATCCCCTGGCCTCGGTGATCAAGCGCGCCGGGCGAGCCTTCGCGCCCGATGACGCTGCCCCCGCGGCCAGCAAGGCCCCGGCGACCAAGCCCGCCCCGGGCAAGCCCGGCCTGGCCCTCTCGCCCCTGGCCGTGCCGTTCCCCCATATCCCGCCGATCGCCGGCGTCGAGATCGCCACCGGCCGGGCCGGTTTCTACAAGCACGAGCGCGAAGACCTGCTGCTGATGCGCTTCGCCGAGGGCACCAGCGCCGCCGGCGTCTTCACCCGTCACGGCGTCGGTTCGGCCCCGGTCGACTGGTGCAAGCGGCAGCTGGCCGCCACGGGCGGGGCTGATGTGCGGGCCCTGGTGGTCAATGCCGGCTGCGCCAACAGCTTCACCGGCAAGCCGGGCGCCGACGCGGTGCGCCGGGTGGCCACGGCGGTGGGCAAGCGCTTCGACTGCCGCCAGCGCGACGTGATGATGGCCTCCACCGGGGTGATCGGGGTGATCCTCGACGACAGCAAGATCACCGCCCGCCTGCCCGAGGTGGCCACCCACCTGACCGCCGACGCCTGGGCCGAGGCGGCCAAGGCGATCATGACCACCGACACCTTCCCCAAGGGCGCTTTCGCCACCGCCCTGATCGACGGCCATGAGGTCAAGATCGCCGGCATCGCCAAGGGCTCGGGGATGATCGCGCCCGACATGGCCACCATGCTGTCGTTCGTGGCCACCGATGCGGCCATCGCCCCCGCCGCCCTGCAGACCCTGGTCAGCCTCTATACCCGCACCACCTTCAACAGCGTCACGGTGGACGGCGACCGCTCGACCAACGACACCCTGCTGCTGTTCGCCACCGGTCAGTCGGGCGCGCCCAAGATCCACCGGGCCGGCGACCGCCGCCTGGCTGATTTCCGTGAAAAGCTCGACGCCCTACTGCTGGACCTGGCCCAACAGCTGGTGCGCGACGGCGAGGGGGCGACCAAGTTCGTGCGCATCACCGTCGACGGCGCCCAGAGCCCGGCCAGCGCCCGCAAGATCGCCCGCACCATCGCCGAAAGCCCGCTGGTCAAGACCGCCTTCGCCGGCGAGGACGCCAATTGGGGCCGCATCGCCATGGCCATCGGCCGGGCCGACGAACCGGTGGCCCGCGAGAAGATCAGCATCAAGTTCGGCGACCTCTACGCCGCCCGCGATGGCCTGGTCTCGCCCGACTATGACGAGGCGGCGATGAGCGCCTATGTGAAAAACCCCGAGTTCGAGGTCGCCGTCGATGTCGGCGTCGGCAAGGGCTCGGCCACGGTGTGGACCTGTGATCTGACCAAGCAATATGTGGCGATCAACGGGGACTATCGAAGCTAGGGCGCGCGCTCTTGACCTACATCTCGCCCCCAAAACCTTGTTATCCCGCCCCACCGGGTCGCGGGAAGCGCGCGCCCAAGGGTAAACTCAGCGCAGCGCCGGAATGACAAGAGTATGGGGGTGTGGAGAGGTCCGCTTTCGGCATGGGCGCCAACATCCGCAAACCGGCCGTTGGGGGACGTTCTACGAACTCATCCAACCACCAAATATCTCTGTCATTCCAGGCCTTGTACCCGGACGCCTGCTCTAACTCGCACGTGAAGCGCTAGTGGCGCGCTCAGTCCGCGACTCAGTCTTCACCTGCAATGCGCCGACTGCAGCGCCTAGATTAACAGGGGCTCGGGAGTTGGTTGCGGACCGACGAGGGCCACGAGCAGAGCATGACTTAGGTTCGCAGCCAATGAAACCTCGATGCTTCCAGAAGTTTGGCCCACGTTCGCCGCGTTGAAGAAGTCTTTCGTCGCACCGATCTGAGCGATCTGGCCGAGTGAATCTTTTCCACTCAGTACGTCAATGGAGTCACTAGCTGTGAATGCACGCAAGACTCCCGCATTACCGCCGGAGGAGGGGGTGAAGATTCCCAAGGAGGCGACGATTTTGTCGTCGAGCGTGAGCGCCCCGTCTCCATTGTCGTCATAGTCGGCTAGGTGCAGTACGTCGATTGTTTGACCTGCTACGACTTTGACATATTCGAGTTTAAGCCCTGATAAGTCACCCCACAGTGAGTGATCCGCAGCGTGATCCGGGGTGCTAGTATCGGTTCGTGAAACATCGTGACCGGATGACTCTGCCAGCGTGGTTAGTTCGGTTAAGCTCGAGTTTTCATGCGCCAAGACGTGCTCTTTAAACCAGCCCCAGGCATTCCCTAAGGCTGTGCTGATGTTCGTGTATCCAGACCCCATCGCCGATGAGAAGCTCGACCAAGCGTTGTTCGCAACAGTGACAAGTCCGCTGAACGTACTGTTTGCGAGATTAGTCAGGTTGACTGTGAGATAAATAAAGCCGTTAATCGGACCAGATTGAGCGTAAACATAGACTGTGTCTGCAACGCCAAAATTTGGAGGCGGTGTTGTCTGATTTTTTACTTCAGTTAGAATATTAAAAGCGCTTCCTGTGCCAGTAATAAACGGAATAGACGCCTGTCCGTAAACATAACCATAGGGATCAATGCTAGAATTGCCTTGAACAAGTGCATTCCACACCGAGTTGGCCATTGCGTTGTTGTTAATGATATTCGCGATGGCGCTATCCGGAGCAAAGCCAAGATCATGGTTGAGGTAGGCGGTGTCGAGGTCATTTTTAGGCTCTCGACCAATATCTGCTAGGATGGCTTTAACAAGATTCACATTTGCAGCCGTCCGGGTGATGTGAACAGTCAATGGGGCGTAGTAATCTCGTGGATTCGGAAGATTTCCAGATCCCGGTGAGCCGCCAACTAGAGACTGAATATTATATCCATTGGCTGAGAAGGTGGCGTATCGATCGGCCTGCTCCCAGGCGTCGTTATCGCCATTGCCGCCGAAATTGCCATATTGAGGAACTGGGGGTCCAGGCATCTCATACCTCGCACAACTTAAGAATGAAAATTGTGCGCGTGTTTCCTTGACAACTCAACCGATAATTGTTCGAAATCTTCTAGTAGGTCGGGAGCTGGTGTCCCGACTGACGACATGCCGACAGGATCCTGGATGATTGGGAAACTTGGCTTTCGTAAGGTGCGCCCTTGTAACGCGGCACGGTCAAGACAAGATCAACAACTGCGAACTTGGAATCAGGGAACGCGCCGCTGTACTTTATCATGTAAGGAACATGCTTTCTCGGTCCAATTCTTGCATACCCGCAGATGGAGCGCCGATCAGAACTCAAGGAAGCCCCTTCTATTACAGTTCGTTGTCCGCTGCGATCTTCTCTTTGCACAAGATTTTCGGCCTGGCTGAGTATATAGCGTTGAGAGGAGGTTTGTCTCTGACAGCCAGATATGAGCAGGCCCTGAAGGGCGACCGCCGTCATAACCACGAATGTCGAAATCCGAACCAACGCGCGGGCCTCAGGTCAAATGCAAGGTGATTGGGATTTATAGCGACCATAGGTAGTGTAAATAGGCAAGATGATTTGCGTCCCAACATGGAGGTCCCATGCCATCCTCCAGATCCTCGACGCCTTCATCATGACCCCTTCTGTGTCGGCTTGGCTGCTCGACACGCCGCTAAGGTGAGGATCGGCCGACAGCCAGCCCAGCCCAGGCGGCGCAGGACCAGCCCCCCCGTCGAGCACACTCTGTCCAAGGGATCGGGCGTCGGCCGGACCTGTCCGACTATCGCTGCGCGAAGGGCCCGGACGCTCCACCGCCTCCCGACCCTTGCCGGTGAAAATCGGCGAGGATGCGAACCTGTGTCCTCCATGCCATAGCGGTGAGCATTGCCGGGCGGTATGTCTTCGCCTCAACGGAGATCGGATCTCGCCATGGCCACCGAAACCCCGATCCTCTTGCTGGGCGAAATCGCCGAGACCT
>JAHINZ010000054.1 GCA_018895795.1 Alphaproteobacteria bacterium | reverse complement strand
TCGGCGCATAGGGCACGATCACGTCGCGGACCGTCAGCAGGAAGTCCGAACGCCAGTTATAGGCCAGACGGGCCGAGATCGGGCCCTTCTCATAGATGGCCGCGAAGTTGGCGTTGTGCTTGGACAGGCCCTGCAGCGGCAGCTTGCTGGTGTCGACCGTCGTGACGCGGCCGGCGGCCACGTCCGGGTCGGTCGCCGACAGCGTGCTTTGCGGCACGCCGCTGCTCTCGATGTAGCTGTAGTTGGCGTTGATGCCGAAGCCGTCCAGCGGCTTGGGCAGGAAGTCATAGAACTGCTGGTAGCCGATTTCGAAGCCCTTGACCTTGGCCTTCTGGTCGGAATTGCCCGGCTGGGTCGTGATCACATCAAACGTGGCGCCGTTGTTGGTGAACGGCTTGCGCACCGTGGTGTTGGTCGCGACGTCGGTCAGCTCCTTGTAGAAGGCCGCGAAGGTCAGCGAGCCGACCGGGGCGAAATACCACTCCACCGAGGCGTCGAGATTGGTCGACTGGGTGGGCTTCAGGTACGGATTGCCCACCGTCACATTGCCGCTGGGCCGGCCGTTGCTGATGCCGTCGGCGTTGGTGTTCAGGGACAGGTTATAATAGTTGCGCGTCAGGCCGATATCCGGCGGCGTGACCGTCTTGGACGCGCCCAGGCGATATTGCAGGCCGCCGGGCATGACGACCTTCAGGTTGAAACTGGGCAGCCAGTAGTTGAAGTCGGCATTGGCCGTGACCGGCGTCACCGCGCCATTGGCCCACAGACGGGCCGCGGCCCGAACAGCGGGGGTCAACAGACAGAACGGCGTCGCGGTCTGGCCCGCGGGCACGACGGCGCACGAGGCGTCGGTGGCGAAGTTGGTGTTCGGGAAGGCCTGGAAGCCATCGGCCTGACGGCGGGTGGCCGTATAGCGCACGCCGATATTGCCGCTGACGCGGGCCGCGCCGACGTCGCCCTTGAAGCGCGACACCAGATAGACGGCCTTGTTGACCTCGTTAACCGGGTTGATTTCCTGCGGCAGGAAGGGCGAGCCGGCGATGACATTACAGCGTTGAGCCAGAGGCACCCAGTTCTGCGGGCAGCCATTGGCGCCGTTGCGCGCCCGCCATTCGTCGCCGACCGACAGGGCGAAGTCCGACGCCGCCTTGTAGTTTTCAGCGGTGTTGGCGCCGTAGAACAGGCGCGACTCCGTGCCCGTCGGCAGAGGGGTCTGGCCGCGCATGAAATTGGCGAAGCCGTCCAGCTGGGCGCGGCCGGTGCTGTCGACGCCCGTCGTGCCGGGCAGGCCCGACCCGCCGGCGCTCGGCACGCCATCGATCTTGTCGGTGAGCCAGACGGGGCCGCCTTCGCCCCAGATTTCGCTCAAGACACCCCAGTTATAGGTCGAGAACCGGGTGGTCTGATCGCGCTCGGCCCAGCGCACGCCGGCCTTGACGGAGTCGAACCAGGTGTCGCCGGCGAACTTGTATTCGACGTCGAACTTGACCGCGTCCTCGGTGCCTTCGGACTGCTCGATGTGGTCCATCGCCGAGCGCCAGAAGGTGTTGTACGGGTCGCTCAGATTATTGTGCATGCCCCGGTCGTAGGACGGGCAATTGTTGTTGTAGGGCAGGCAGTTGGACTGGGTCTGGCCGTTCGAGGGCGCCGAGAACAGCACGGTCGGCAGATCATCGCCGTGCAGCGTGATCGCCGCGTTCTGGAAGGTGGAGGCCCAGATACCCATGCTCAGAACATCGACCTTGGAGTCGACATGCTGGGCGTCGAACTGGAAGCCCCACTGGTCGTTCGGCGTCCATTTGAAGTTGAAGCCGTAGTCGGACGTGACGTTGGAGTTCTGTTCGTCGCGACGGATGTTGTTGGACTGCAGGCCATCGATCGGCGTGCGCGGATCGGCGCCGTTCTGGTCGGAGCGCCAGCCGGTCGTGCCGGTGATCACGCCGTCGGTGAACACGCCGCTGTTGTCGAACGTGAAGCTGGTGCCGGCCACCGGACGCGAGTCGCCGTTGCTGGCGACGTTGTCTGTGGCGATTTCCATCGCATGTTCGGTGGTGTTGCTGGTCGAGTCCGAGCGCAGATACTGGAAGGCGGCCAGCATCGTGCCGTCATTGCTCTTCCATTGCAGGGCCGCCGCCTGGCCCTTGCGCTCGCGGTCGGTGTTGGTGGAGCGGAACGCCGCGCCGCGCGGGAACCACACGCCCTTCGTGCCATTGCCGCAATCGGCGGTGGCGGTGCCCAGATTGGTGCGGCAACCGAAGTTGGACACCTGGATGGCGTCGCTGCGGGTTTCCAGCTTGGAGTCGACCAGGCTGGCCAGGACGCCGAATTCACCGATGCTGGTGTCGAAGCGGTCGCTGTAGAGGAACGAATAGGTCGGCTTCCAGGTCTTGACCATGTCGCCATAGCTGGCTTCGGCCGACAGCGACAGGATGCGCTTGCTGCTGTCGAACGGCAGGCGGGTGCGCAGATTGACCGTGCCCGAAATGCCGCCTTCGATCAGATCGGCCGAGGGGCTCTTGAACACGTCGACGCCGCCCAGCAGTTCCGACGGCACGTCGGCGAAGCTGAGGCCGCGGCCGTTATTGGCCGTGAAGCTGTCGCGGCCGTTCAGCTCGGAGCGCACGAAGTTCAAGCCGCGCACGACGACGCCGCTGCCTTCGGTCGAGAAGTGGTCGGGGTCGACGCCCGCGGCGAAGCGGTTGATCGACACGCCGGGCACGCGCGACAGGGCCTCGGTCACCGACCGGTCGGGCAAGGCGCCGATGTCTTCGGCGGTGATGGAGTCGCCGATGATGTCCGACGACTGCTTCAGGGCCTGGGAACTCTTCAGGCTCTGGCGGATGCTGGTGACCACGACCTCGTCGACGACGGCCGAGTCATCGGTCTTGGCCTTGGTTTGGGCCTGGGCGAATGTCGGAACGGCGAACAGCGCGGCGCTCAGCGCCACGGCCGAAACGCCGCATGTCAGTCCGGACATGAATGAATTGCGTCCGCGCTGCGCGAACGACCTCTGGACAGAGCCCATGTGTTTAACCTCCCCTTTTGTGCGTAGCGACGTTAGCGCTACCATTGGTCATGTTACCGTGACCATTGTTGGTCAGATCATCTGACTGCAACCCTGTTGTCAAGCGTTGCCACGAGGGCCCGCTTCACGTAGCCATGCGAGGAGAGCGGCGCGGGATAGGGAGCAACGGAGCGCATGCCGTCTGTGCGACACACCCGCTTCAGGCCCCCCGGCCCCGACGATCTCCCCGATGGTCCGACCACCTGAACCGGCGCTTGCCGCCTGTATGACATAGAGATGACGACGTAAGACAGCGTTGTCAATTTGCAGTTTGTCGCTAAGGCCGTTCCTCGAGAAACGGACGTTCGACAGAGAGAAGACAAAAGGGAAACGTCGTGGCGGAGGAGATGATGGGGAACGGCGCGATCCGGAAGATCGTGATCGTCGGCGGGGGAACCGCCGGCTGGATGGCCGCCGCCGGCCTCAGCGCCGTGCTGGCCGACTCTCGCCTGACCATAGACCTGATCGAGTCGGCCGAGATCGGCACGGTCGGGGTCGGCGAGGCCACCGTGCCCCATATCCGCGGCTTCAACGCCAAGCTGGGCCTCGACGAGGCCGACTTCATGCGCAAGACCCAGGCGACCTTCAAGCTGGGCATCGAGTTCCGCGACTGGGGCCGCCAGGGCGAGAGCTATATCCACCCGTTCGGGGCCTTCGGTCAGCCGATCGGCGGGGTCGACTTCCACCAGCACTGGCTGCGGGCGAACGCGCGCGGCGAAGCCGATCCGATCGAGGCCTACAGCCTGCCGATCGTGGCGGCGCGCCTGAACCGGTTCGCGCCGCCCTCGCCCGACCCACGGTCGCTGGGATCGACCTTTTCATACGCCTACCAGTTCGACGCCGGCCTCTACGCCCTGTACCTGCGGGCCTATGCGCAGGCGCGCGGCGTGCGGCGCACGGAGGGCAAGATCGTCGACGTCAGCCTGCGCGGCGAGGACGGCTTCATCGAGGCCGTGACCCTGGAAAGCGGCCAGAGGATCGAGGGCGACCTCTTCATTGACTGTTCGGGCTTTCGCGGCCTGCTGATCGAACAGGCGCTGCACACCGGCTATGAGGACTGGAGCCGCTGGCTGCCCTGCGACCGTGCCGCCGCCGTGCCCTGCGACGCGGTCGAGCCGCCCACGCCCTATACCCGCGCCACCGCCGATGCGGCAGGCTGGCGCTGGCGCATCCCGCTGCAGCACCGGGTCGGCAACGGCTATGTCTATTGCAGCGACTATATCAGCGACGACGACGCGGCCCGGGTGCTGGTCTCGAAGCTGGACGGCAAGGCCCAGGCCGATCCGCGCTTCCTGCGGTTCGTCACCGGCCGCCGCAAGAAGCAATGGAACCGCAACTGCGTGGCCATCGGCCTGTCGAGCGGCTTCCTGGAACCGCTGGAGTCGACCAGCATCCACCTGATCCAGCTGGCCGTCACCACCCTGCTGGAACTGTTCCCGCAGCGCGATTGCGCCCAGGCCGACCAGGACGAATATAACCGGGTCATGGACCTGGAGTTCGAGCGGATCCGCGACTTTCTGGTGCTGCACTACCACGCCACCCAGCGCGACGACTCGCCGTTCTGGATCGACCGGCGGGCGGCCCCGATCCCTGACAGCCTGGCCTACAAGATGGACCTGTTCCGCGACCGGGGGATGATCGTCAAATATCGCGACGGCTTCTTTCTGGAGCCCTCCTGGCTGGCGGTCTATCTGGGCCAGAACATCCTGCCGCAAGGTCTGGACCCGATGACCGACGCCATCGATCCGGTCCGAGCGGCCCGGGCCTTGTCCGAGCTGAAGACGGCGGTGCGGCGCACGGCCGAGTCGATGCCGGACCACCAGGCCTTCATCCGCGCCCATTGCGACGCACGGGCGGTGGCATGAGGTCCGGACGCCCCCTCCCGCTGGGCCGGGTGGCGATCATCGGCGGCGGGATCGACGCCTGGATGACCGCCGCCGCCCTGGCCCGGGCCACCGGCGGCCGGGCCGCGATCCGGGTGGTCGAGACCGGGCCCGAGGCCAGCGGCGCGCGCTCCACCCTGCCCGCCCTGCGCTCGTTCCACGCCCTGCTGGGCCTGGACGAGGCGGCGCTGATGACCGCCACGCGGGCGACCTACAAGCTGGGCTCTCGGTTCCTGAACTGGACGCCCGGCGCGCGCCATTGCGAGGCCTTCGGCGAGATCGGAGCCCGGCTCGAGGGGGTGGAATTCCACCACTACTGGGCCCGCCTGCGTCAGGCCGGCGACAGCGCCCCGCTGGACGTCTTCAACCTGGCGGCCGTCGCCGCCGACCTGGGCCGGTTCGCGCCGCCCAGCCCCGATCCGCGCTCGCCCCTGTCGACCCTGACCTATGGCCTTCACCTGGACGCCGGGCTCTATGCCGGCGTGTTGCGCGACCTGGCCCTGAGCCACGGCGTCGAGGCGCAACGCGGCGCGGTGGCGCAGGTGATCCGCGACGGCGTGACCGGCGACATCGCGGCCGTGGCGCTGGCCGACGGCGAGCGGGTCGAGGCCGAGCTCTATGTCGACGCCACCGGCCCCGCCGCCCGGCTGATCGGCCAGGCCCTGGACGAGCCGTTCGAGGACTGGTCCAGCCTGCTGCCGGGCGACCGCGCGGTGCGGCTGACCGCCCCGGCCCCGGACGTCGCCGCGCCCCTGACCGACATCGAGGCGGTCGCCGAGGGCTGGCTCTGGCGCATCCCGCTGCAAGGCGCCCTGGACAGCGGCCTGGTCTATCGCGCCGACCTGACCGACGACGCGGCGGCGCTGGAGGCGCTGAGCCGCGGCCTGGCGGAGGACGGCCGTTCGGAGCCGGAATTCCGGACCCTGACCAACGGCCGGCGGGCCCGGGCCAGGGTCGGCAACTGTGTGGCCATCGGCGGGGCGGCCGGCGGGATCGAGACGCTGGACGCCACCGACCTGCACCTGATCCAGAGCGGCGTCACCCGGCTGATAGCCCTGTTCCCGCGTCCCGGCGACGGGCCCGCGGCGGCGCAGGAATATAACCGCCTCGGCGCGGCGATGATCGAGCGGATGCGCGACATGGCCATCCTGCACTATCGCCGATCCGGCCGGCGCGACGGGGCGATCTGGGACCTGGGCCGCGACGCCCCCACGCCCGAGGCTCTGGCCTACAAGATCGCCCAGTTCGAAAGCCGCGGCCGGGTGGTGATGTATGACGAGGAGACCTTCCTCGAACCCAGCTGGGTCGCCGCCTTCATCGGCCACGGGGTGCTGCCGGTCCGCCATGATCCGTTGGCCGACCGGATGCCGCTGGACCGAATGCGCGCGACCTTGGAGCGCATGCAGGCGATCTTTCGTCAGACCGCGGAGGGGCTGCCGAGTCATGAACAGGCGCTGGCCCAAGTTGGGATGACCGATGCCTGAGCGGCTCACCATCTTCCCTTCTCCCCTTGCGGGAGAAGGTGGCGCGCAGCGCCGGATGAGGGGTCGCGCCCGCGTTCCCAATCTGGCTGAGCGCGCCGGACAACACCTTCAACCCCTCATCCGTCGACCTGCGGTCGCCACCTTCTCCCGCAAGGGGAGAAGGATCAGCCTGCCCCTTGAGGCTCCACGCCCATGACCCCCAACCCCATCCGCAAGGTGCTGATCGTCGGCGGCGGCACGGCCGGCTGGATGACGGCGGCGACGCTGGCCAAGGTGCTCAAGGGCGTCGAGATCACCCTGGTCGAGAGCGACGCCATCGCCACGGTCGGGGTCGGCGAGGCGACCATCCCGCCGATCACCACCTTCAACCAGATCCTGGGCATCGACGAAGCCGACTTCATGCGGTCCACCCAGGCCAGCTTCAAGCTGGCCATCGAGTTCGTCGACTGGACCGGGCCCGGCTCGCGCTACCTGCATCCGTTCGGCGGCTTTGGCCTGGATATCGAGGCCCTGAAGTTCCACCAGATCTGGCTGAAGGCGCGCAGCGAGGGCTCGCAACAGCCGATCGACGACTTCAACCTGTCGGCCACGGCGGCGCGGATGGGCAAGTTCATGCTGCCCAGCAAGGACCCCGGCCAGGTGCTGTCGAGCCTGAAATACGCCTTCCATTTCGACGCCGGCCTCTATGCCCGCTATCTGCGGTCCTATGCCGAGGCGCGCGGCGTGGTCCGCCGCGAAGGCCGGGTGGTGGACGTGGCGCTGCGTGGCGAAGACGGCTTCATCCGTTCGGTGACCCTGGACGGCGGGCACGAGATCGAGGCCGATCTGTTCATCGACTGCTCGGGCTTTCGCGGCCTGCTGATCGAACAGGCGCTGGACACCGGCTTCGAGGACTGGAGCCATTGGCTGCCCAATGACCGCGCCGTGGCCCTGCCCTGCCAGACCGGCGGCGACGGCCTGACGCCCTATACCCGCGCCACGGCCGATACGGCCGGCTGGCGCTGGCGCATCCCGCTGCAGCACCGCACCGGCAACGGTTATGTCTATTCCAGCCGCCATATCAGCGACGAGGACGCCCTGGCCCGCCTGCGCGCCACCCTGGACGGCCCGGCCCGCGCCGAGCCGAACGTCATCCGCTTCAAGGCCGGGCGGCGCAAGCAGGCCTGGGTGAAGAACTGCGTCGCCATCGGCCTGTCGTCGGGCTTTCTGGAGCCGCTGGAAAGCACCAGCATCCACATGGTCCAGACCGGCATCACCAAGCTGCTGGCCCTGTTCCCCGACCGGGGTTTCGACCCCGTCGAGATCGCCGAATATAATCGCCTGACGACGCTGCAGACCGAGCTGATCCGCGACTTCATCATCCTGCACTTCAAGGCCAACGACCGCCCGGAGCCCTATTGGCGCGAGGCCCGCGACATGGCCATCCCCGAGAGCCTGCAGCGCAAGATCGAGCTGTTCGCGGCGCGCGGACGCCTGTTCCAGTCGGACTACGACCTGTTCGCCGAACCCAGCTGGCTGGCGGTGCTGCTGGGCCAGAACATCCGCCCGCGCGGTTATGACCCGCTGGTCGACAGCCTGGACGAGCAGTTGGTGCGCGGCCAACTGCAACGCCTGGCGGCGCTGGTGCGCCAGACCGCGCAGGCCCTACCGACTCACGAAGCCTTCATCGCCCGCTATTGCGCGGCGCCGCAATTCGAGAAGACCGCATGAAGATCGACAATCGCCTGGACCACGTGGTCATCGTCGGTGGCGGCACCGCCGGCTGGATGACCGCCGCCGCCCTGGGCCGCTTCCTGAAGGACGGCCGCACCCGCGTGACCCTGGTGGAGTCCGAGGCGATCGGCACGGTCGGGGTCGGCGAGTCGACCATCCCGCAGATCAACATGTTCAACCGCATGCTGGGGCTGGATGAGAACGAGTTCGTCCGCAAGACCAAGGCGACGTTCAAGCTGGGCATCGATTTCGTCGACTGGAAGCAGATCGGCCACAGCTACCATCACCCCTTCGGCCCCTATGGCGTCGACATGGAGGCGGTGTCGTTCCACGCCTACTGGCTGAAGCTGCGGGCGATGGGCGAGGACCATGACCTGGGGGCCTATTCCCTCAACACCGTCGCCGCGCGGCAGAGCAGGTTCATGCGGCCCAACGGCCAGGCCAATTCGCCGCTGGGATCGATCGCCTACGCCTTCCAGTTCGACGCCGGCCTCTATGCCCAGTTCCTGCGCGACTATGCCGAGGCGCGCGGGGTGACCCGCCAGGAAGGCAAGATCGCCTCGGTGCAGCAAAACGGCGAGACCGGCTTTGTCACCTCGGTGACGCTGGAGAGCGGTCAGGTGATCGCCGGCGACCTGTTCATCGACTGTTCGGGCTTCCGGGGCCTGCTGATCGAGCAGACCCTGAAGACGGGATATGACGACTGGTCCAACTGGCTGCTCAATGACCGCGCGGTGGCCGTGCCCTGCGCCCTGGGCGGCTCGCGGGCCCCGGTGACCCGGGCCACCGCCCGCCCGGCCGGCTGGCAATGGCGCATCCCGCTGCAGCATCGCCTGGGCAACGGCTACGCCTTTTCCAGCGCCCATATCAGCGAGGACGAGGCCACGGCCGATCTGCTGGCCCGTCTGGACGGCGAGCCCCTGGCCGATCCCAGGCTGATCAAGTTCACCGCCGGACGCCGCCTGAAAAGCTGGAACAAGAACGTCGTCGCCATCGGCCTGGCGGCCGGCTTCATGGAGCCGCTGGAAAGCCAGTCGATCCACCTGATCCAGGTGGGCATATCCCGACTGCTGGCCATGTTCCCCGACCGCGATTTCCGCCGACCCGACATCGATCGCTACAACCGGGTGATGCGGTTCGAATATGAGACGATCCGCGACTTCCTGATCCTGCATTTCAAGGCCACGACCCGCAACGACACGCCCTACTGGGACTATCTGCGCGAGATGGCGATCCCCGACTATCTGGCCGACAAGATCGCGGTGTTCGAAAGCTATGGCCGGATCTTCCGCGAGAACGAGGAGCTGTTCAACGACACCTCGTGGTTCGCGGTGATGGTCGGCCAGGGCCTGGCGCCCAAGGGCTATGACCCGATGGTCGACGTGATGAGCAACGACGCGCTGCGCCGGCGGATGGCCGAGATCAAGGCGGTGATCGCCCGGTCGGCCGAGGTGATGCCCAGCCACCTCGATTTCATCAAGGCCAATTGCGACGCGATGGGCTGACCCTCGCCGATCCGCGCTCGGGCGACGCATGGCGGCCGCAGGCCGGCGACCCCTGTGACGTTTCGTCCCGGTTCGGCCCGATCCCGGGTTAACCTTGCGGTCGCATGCTAGAAGGTCAGAATCAGCGAGGAAGCGCGCTCGGTCCGGTATGAAGAGTCTCGAAGCCACGGCGGAGTATGAGCGGCGGCGACTGGCGGCGCTTTGGGCGCTGGATATTCTCGACACCTTCGAGGACCCGGGCTTCAATAACCTGGTCGCCGAGGTCTCCGAGACCTGCGGCGCCCCCATGGCCCTGATCTCGCTGGTCGACGCTGACCGGCAGTGGTTCAAGGCCAAGCTGGGGATCGAGATCCAGCAGACGCCGCGCGACATCGCCTTCTGCGACCACGCCATCCGGTCGGCCTCCCTGTTCGTGATCGAGGACGCCACCCTGGACGCCCGCTTCGCGGAAAACCCCCTGGTGACGGGGCAGCCCGGGGTCCGGGCCTATGCCGGGGCCCCTCTGACCACGGTCGACGGCCTGCGGATCGGCACGCTGTGCGCCATGGACACCCAGCCCAAGATCTGGACGCCGCGTGAACTGCGGTGCCTGGAGCGCCTGTCGCGCGTGGCCATGATGATGATCGAGGCGCGGGTCGGGGCCAATATCGCCGGCTCGCACGCCCGGGATCTCGAGAACCTGCGCCGAGGCGACCAGCAGTACCGGATGATCATCGCCGCGATGCGCGAGGGCGTGGTCCTGCAGGACCGGGCCAGCGTGATCATCGAGCACAACGCCAACGCCGCCCGGCTGCTGGGCCTGACCAGCGACCAGTTGGTCGGCCGATCCTCGCTCGATCCCAGCTGGAGCCTGGTGGACGTCGACGGCTTGCCCCTGGCCGTGGACCAGCAACCCTCGATGCAGTGCCTGGCCACGGGCAAGCCGGTTCTGGACTTTATCCTGGGCGTCAACCTCCCGCAGGACGGGCGCCGGTGGCTGACCGTCAACGCCTTGCCGATCTTCGAGGACGACGGTCCGGAACCGGCCAAGACCCTGACCACCTTCGCCGACATCACCCAGCTGAAGTTGCAGGAGGCCCAGCTGATCGAGACGGCCGCCGTCGCCGAGCGGGCCAGCGCGGCCAAGTCGACCTTCGTGGCCAATGTCAGCCACGAGATCCGCACCCCGCTGAACGGGGTCATCGGTCTGGCCAAGCTCTTGTCGCGCCAACCGATGCCCGACCGTCAGCGCGAGATGGTCGACATCATCGTCCACTCCGGCGAGACGCTGGAGCGCATCCTCAACGACCTGCTCGACATCGGCAAGATCGAGGCCTCGCGCATGGAGCTGGAGGTCGCGCCCTTCGACCTGCGCGCCGAGATCCAGACCTGCACCGACCTGATGCGCCTGAGGGCCGAAGGCAAGGGTGTGAAGTTCGATCTCGTCTTCGCCCCGGACATCGACGGCTTCTACCTGGGCGACGCCCTGCGCCTGCGTCAGGTGGTGTCCAACCTGACCGCGAACGCCATCAAGTTCACCGATCGCGGCGCGGTGCAGGTGCGGGTCGAGGTCCATGCCGCCCTGCCCGACGCGGCCGACCGCCGGCTGACCGTCACCGTCGACGACACCGGGATCGGCCTCGCCCCCGAGATCCTGCCGCGTCTGTTCGAGCGCTTCGTGCAAGGCGACGACACGGTCACCCGGCGCTTCGGCGGCACGGGCCTGGGGCTGGCGATCTGCCGCAATCTGGTCGCGCTGATGGGCGGACAGATCGACGCGCAGGCGCGCGAAGGCGGCGGCAGCCGGTTCTGCTTCACCATTCCGCTGCGCCTGGCCCCGCCTTCAGCGGCGGCCCCGGCGATCACCGAAAACGACCCGCGCGCGCTGATGCCCGATCGCGCGCCGCGGATTCTGCTGGTCGAGGACCATCCGGTCAATCGCCGGGTGGTGGAGCTGTTGCTCGAGCCCCTGCAGGTCAGCCTGACCATGGCCGAGAACGGGGCCGAGGCGTTCGATCGGGTGCGCCAGGAGGGGTTCGACCTGGTGTTGATGGATATGCAGATGCCGGTCATGGACGGCCTGTCGGCCACCACGCGCATCCGCCAATGGGAAGCCCGCGAGGGTCGCGCGCCCACGCCCATCGTGATGATGACGGCCAATGCCTCGGCCGATTACCGCCGACAAGCCCTGGCGGTCGGGGCCGACGGGTTCATCACCAAGCCGGTGACGCCCGAGAGCCTCTATGCCGGCATCGACGCCGCGCTGTCGCCGTCACCGGCCGCCGCCACCGCCTGACCGGCGGGGATCAGCCGACGTCCGCGACCGGCCTTTCGGATAAAAAAACGGCGCATTCCGGGGTGGGGAATGCGCCGGGAGCTTCACGCGAGGTCGGGAAGACGGTCGCGCGAAAAGGCGACGAGGGGAGAAAGATCCGCCGCCGCGCTGACGCGCGACGACGGGGTCGGCGAGACTAGAACTTGCCGCGAATGCCCAGCATGACCTGACGACCCGGCTGATAGAAGCTGAAGGCCGCATTGTCCCACGCGAAGGTGCTGCGTTGCGGCTCCTCGGTGATGTTGATCACGTCCAGGGTGACGCGCGGCTGGGTGGGCAGGTTCTCGAACTGATAACTGGCCGAGAGGTCCCACTGGCCGCGGGCGTCGGTGCCCAGTTCGGCGACCGGAATGCCGTTCTGGTTCGGACCCGAGGAGATCTGGGCGTCGTTCCAGACATAGGACAGACGCACCGTCGCGCCGTGTTTTTCGTAATAGCCGGTGACGTTGTAGGTCCAGGGCGAGACGCCGATGGCCTTGGCCGGCGCGCCCGTGCCGCGTGGGTTCTGTTCGACGTGGGTGGCGTTGGCGGTGAAGCCGGCGCCGTCCACCACGAAGTCCAGCGGCTGCACCCAGGTGACTTCCTGGCCCTGGATGGTCAGGACGCCGTCGGCGTTGACCTGCTGCGACACCGTCACGGTGGCGGCGTTGGGGCCGCCGCGGTTGGTGATCGCCTGCTGCTGCAGATTGGTCAGCTGGTCATAGGGCACGCCCAGTTGCAGGAACGGGATGGTGTTGTTGCCGGTGACGGTGAAGCCGGTCAGTTCCTTGCGGAACAGGGCCACGCCCACATAGCCCGCGCCGCCGGTGTACCATTCGCCGCCGATGTCGAAATTGTTCGACAGATAGGGCTGCAGGTTCGGGTTGCCCTGGTTGGCCTGCTGGGCCGACGGATCGCTGAACGTGGTGCCCGGCAGCATGGCCGAGGGGTTGGGCCGGGTGAGGGTGCGCGAGGCGCTCATCCGCAGGATGACGTCGTCGCGCAGGTTCCAGGCCGCGTTGAACGACGGCAGCATGCCGTCATATCGGGAGGTGCGGCTGAGGAAGGAGAGCACGCCGTTGACCGTCTGCGGCCCTCTGATGGTCTGCTCGGTGCGGTAGTAGCGAACGCCGCCATTGATCTTCAGGTCACGGTCAAGCACCTGAGAGACGCCGTTGAAGGCGATATAGGCGCCGCTGGTCTTCTCCTGGATGAAGCCCGAGGCCGCGCCGGTCGCCGCCGAGGACGAATAGGGCGCCGCGGCGTTGAAGGCGTCATAGTTGGTGGCCGAGAAGAACTTGTCCTTGTCCACCGTCACGAAGCCGATCGGGCCGGGCTTGAGGTAGCTGGACAGGCTGGCCTGCGGAATGGCCGAGCCGGCGCGGCCGTCGCAGGCCGGGGTCGGCGACGGGGCCGGGCTCTGCGGCGTGACGCCGCCGCCGCCGCAGGTGAAGGTCTGCCAGCGGCCGCTGTTGTCGATGGCCGTGATCTGGCGGCTGACGTCGTCATAGGCGGCGCCGACCTTGATGTTCAGGCCAGTGTCGTCGCCCATCGTCAGGTCGAAATGGGCGCCCTTGGTGGCGGTGACGCGCTTTTCGTTCTGGATGTTGACGCGGGCGCCGGCCCACACCCAACCCAGGTTGGGGTCGTTGAGGTTCTTGCTCGAGGTGATGCTGGGCCGATCGCCGCCGTTGTTGACGTAAGTCACCGCCAGGCCCTGGTTGAGCGGGGTGTTGACCAGGACCGAAGGCGCTTCGCGCAGGAAGACGCTGCGGCTCCAGTTGATCTGGCCGTCCAGCTTCAGCCAGTCGTTCGGGCGCCAGGTGAAGCCCGGGTTCAGGTTCAGGACCTCGACGTTTTCGTCATAGGGACGATATTCGAGGAAGAACTGCGAGTTGAGGAATTTACCCTCGGTGACCACGTTGTTGCTGTCGACCTTCACGCCCACCGGGACCATGAAATTGCTGTTGCGGACCACCCAGTCGATGTCGATCCGCTCGAACTTGCGCTCGGCCTTCGAGTACAGCGTGTCGAGATAGAAGTTCAGGGCGTCGTTCGGGCGCCATTCCAGCGACAGCAGGTAGGAGTCGCGGTTGCGTTCGCCCGAGCTCCAGCTGTCGCGGCCCAGACGCGGGATCTGCGCGTCGCTGAGTTGCTGCAGGCTGGCGCCCGGGTTCAGCGAGGCCAGCAGGGCGTTGTCAACCGTCTGGCCGGGCGTCAGGCCATTGGTGGTCACGCCGGCCGGCACGGTCGAGGCCCAGTTGAAGCCGTTGCCGCCGGTGAGGTTGCACCCGGCGCAGCTCATGTTGGCGTTGGTCCAGCCGATGGTCTCGAAACCGGTGGTGGTCGACTTGTTGCGGGCGAAGGCCGCGCCGGCCAGAACGCCGAAGTCGCCGATTGGGGTTTCCCAGGTCTTGCTGCCGATCACCGAACCTCGCGGGCTGATGTCGTCGGCCTGGTTGTTCTTGCCGGCCTGAAGCGAATAGGTCAGCTGACCTGCGGACTTGTAGTCGAACGGCCGGGCGCTGCGCATGTTGACCACGCCGGCCACCCCACCCTCGACCTGATCGGCCGTCGGCGTCTTGCTGACGTCCAGGCGGGTGAACAGTTCGGTCGGATAGAGGTCCAGATCCACTTCGCGGTTCTGGTTCTGGCTGTCGGTGCGGCCCGACGAGGCCACGGCCGCCTGGGCGCCGTTCAACAGGATCTTGGTGAAGTTGGTGCCCAGGCCGCGGATGGCGACGTTCAGGCCGTCGCCGTTGATCTCGCGGGTCAGCTGCACGCCGGGAATCCGGTTCAGCGACTCGGCGATGTTGGCGTCCGGGAACTTGCCGATGTCCTCGGCGAAGACGGTGTCGGTGAAGCCGACGCTCTGGCGCTTGGCGTTGGTCGAGTCGGCCAGGCTCTTGCGGAACCCGGTGACCACGACTTCCTCGACCGTATCGGACGCGGCGGCGGTCGCGCCGGACGTGGTCTGAGCGTGGGCGGCCAGGCCGATCAGGCTGGAGGTCAGGCAGGTGGCCCCGATCAGGGCCAGGCGGCGAGCGCCATGACGGCGTGCGGATGACAGCATGTTTCTCTCCCCGTGAGACGGCGCTATGCGCGCTCGTTCGTCGTTTGACCGCCGCCGATAGATGGTAGCGGTCACAGGATTCGACGGTTACGAGGTAAGGCCTTTTAAGTCAACGTGGTCATACCTCGGAATCGCATACTGGTCCGACCAATGTTTTGCCAGTGAGGTTTTGCAGTAACGGTCCGGCTTTTGGGGACTTGGCGCGACGCGGCGCCGCCGCCCTGCCGAGGAACCGGGCGGCGAGGTCATACCAACCCGGCGGGCGGGAGAACGGGCGGCGGCGGGAGGCGGCTCGGATCCGCGCGGCGGACGCATCGACCGGAAGGCGGAAGTCAAATGGCGGAAGCTGACCGTTCAGTCTTATCGTCCCAACCCCGTTCCCACTCCCACTCGCGTTCCCGCTCCGGCGCGGGCGGGCTTGCGGCGTGGCTCGGACGGGCGAAGGCGGCGATCCGGGCCTGGGCTTGCGCCACGGCGTTGTTGGCCGGCGTATGGCGGCAAGGCTGGGCGGGCTCGACCCGCAGGGTCGGTCGCGAGGTCACATTGGCCCGATAGGGGCTGATCACCCGGATCAGGCCGTCGGCCTCGTCGATCAGCTTGCTGGAGACCACCGCCGCCTCGCCGACCATGTCGACATTGTCCTGCGCGACGGTGTCCGCCCGATTGATGACCGTCCGGACCTGTTCGAGGCCCGCCGCCTGCTCCTGAGCGGACTTGGCCACCTTGGCGACCAGACTGTCGATCTGGGTGATCCGGGTCGTCATGCCGCCCAGGGAGACGTCGATATCGCCCACCAGCCGCACGCCGCGCGCCAGCTGGACCCGGTTGGCCGCCACCGAATCCCGGATCTCCTTGGCGGCGTCGCTCGCCCGCTGGGCCAAGCCGCGCACCTCTTCGGCGAGGACCGAGAAGCCGCCCCCGGCGGCGGCGTTTCGACCGGCCTCGACGCCGGAGATCAGGGCCAGCACATTGGCTCGCGAGGCGACCTCTTCGACCAGCGCCGCGGTCTGACTGATCCGGGCGTAGCTCTGCTCGATCTCGCCCATCAGGCCGACCGTCTCCCGCATCACCTTGCGCGAGCCGCCGGCGTCAGCGCGGGTGTCGGCGGTCATCCCCGACGCCTGGCGGGCGCTCTCCACCCCGCGCGCGGCCGCCAGGGCCAGCTTGGCCAGGGCGGTGCGCGCCTCCACCAGATCCGACGCCTGTCGGCCCGTGCGGCGCGACAGGTCATGCGACACGCGGGCCACCGCATCGGACGACGCGCCAAGACCGCCCGCCGCGGCCGAAATCGCGCTCATCGTCTGACCCAGGCTGTCGAGCGCCGCGTTGAAGTCGTCCTTGACGTGGGCGTATGACGCATCGAACGGCGTCGTGATCCGCGTGGCCAGGTCGCCCTTCGCCAGCGCCTTGAACTGGTCGGACAGGACCGCGATGACCTCGTCCTGCTCGGCGATTCGAGCCGTCGGGCTGCGCGGACGGCTCTGCTCGGCGTGGATATCGGTCAGGTCCGTGATGAACAGAACGATGCGGGAGACCTTTCCCGATCCGCTGACGATCGGGCCATAGGAGGCCTGCACCCAGAAGGCGGTCCTATCCTTGCCGTACCAGCGCGCCTTGCGGCTGATCGACTCGCCCCGCCCCAGGGCGCGCCAGAAATCACGGTAGGCAGCGCTGTCCGTTTCGTCTTCCGACAAGAACATGCTGTGCGGGCAGCCGATGATCTCGGCGGGCGCATAACCCGTCAGTCCCAGGAAGGGTGTGCTCGCCCGGACGACCGTGCCATTGAGACGAAATTCGATCACCGCCTGCGACCGATCCATCGCGGCCGCCAGCCCTTCAAGCTCTCGCAGGCGTCGGCTTTCGGCGCGCCTCGCTCGGGCTTTTTCCCGAAACCACATCTATAACCGAGCCCCCACCCGTACTCGATCTTACTGCGTTACATTTAGTTCACCCAAGCTCGTGAAAAATGGCTAACGGCAGGTTAACGGCACAATGCGCGCGCACCGATACTTCCCGCCTTGACTTAAACCTGGAGGAGATTTTCGATATATAGTTGCGTAAAATTGAAATTTTAGAGTTATAATGTGACATTTTGAGAGATATTTACTTATTTATATTTGTATCACGGTCAAATAACATTGTTCTATACAAAGTCTTTGAGTGATAACTACGTTCAATATTACTAATGATGCGGTGTCATCTATATTTTACAAAGCTGTAACAATGTGCGGAAAATCACACTTTTTCTGACCCCAAAGGGCACATCCATAACCAAGTCCTGGCCAAATTTAGATAAATATTCCTACCCATTTTGGGTATTCGGCCTCGATACGCCACCGCGCCGGTGTTTTCCGTCGGCCCGGCCGCGCCCTAGGACCTGATCTGCGCCGCCCTGGCCGCCCACGCCGCGGATCAATCCGGGCCCCAAGGTCGCCAAGACGCGGGACCCTGAACGCGGACCGTTAGACAGCCTCGAACGGTGGGAGGCGGCGAGCGCGCTCAGATTCCCGGCGCGTAGGGGAAGCTGAGGCTCTCATAATAGTGCAGAGACTCTGGCGGCGCCGCCTCGCCGGCCGGCAGCGGCCGCTTGGCGAAGCTCTGGAACCAGGCCACCGAAGCGTCGCGCCACCACTGGGCTTCGCGGTGCTGGATCGTCAGGAAGTCGGCGACCTGGGCGTGGCGTTCGGCGTCGACATAGGGGGTCAGGCCCGCCCAGGTCTTCTGCATCTCGCCCACCCCGGCCACGCCGCGCGAATAGTGCGTGACCAGGCCGTCCCACAGGGTCTGGCCCGACTTCAGGCGATAGTCCCAGGGCAGGTGGTGGAACCACAGCAGCTCCTTCTCGTCGACGCACTTCAGATCCGCGAAACAGGCCGCCGCCGGCGGGGCATATTGGGCCACGGCGTTGCTGCCCGTCGCCGTGCGGTCAAAGCCGAGGCCGTCGGGACCGGCCTTGGCGTAATAGACGCTGGTCCAGTCGGCGCGCTCGCCGCCGCTGACCCAGGGACCCGGACCGTAGTGGTGGCTGCGGCCCATCTGATGGTGCAGGCCCAGCGGGGTCATGTAGTCGACCGCCGTCTCGCGCGAGGCCATCATCATGTCGACGACCGGGGTCACGAAGCGTTGGTCGTTGCTGAAGGTCATCCTGGCCCAGTCGGCGGCGATGTCGCGGCTGGAGGCCTCGGGATCCCAGGCCAGGCGGCCGAAGACATACCAGTTGGCCTGGTCGAACTGCGAGCCGCTCCAGTTGCGGTCGGCGCCGATATTGGCCACGCCGGCCATGGCGGTCAGCTTGCGGCCATCCAGCGATCCGTCGATCACCCTGGCCACGGTCGAGCCCTGGCCGTGAGCGTAGGTGTCGGACTTCAGCGTCTCTTCGTACAGCGGACCCAGATAGACCAGGTGAGTGGCGAAGCCGAGATATTCCTTGGTGATCTGGAACTCCATGCCGAGGTTGGACTTCGGCATGGCCCCGAACAGCGGGTGGAACGGCTCGCGCGGCTGGAAGTCGATCGCGCCGTTCTTGACCTGGATCACCACATTGTCGCGAAACTGGCCGTCGAACGGCTTGAACTCGCTGTAGCCCTGCTTGGCGCGATCATCGGGCTGCTCGTGCGAATAGACGAAGGCGCGCCAGATCACGACGCCGCCGTGCGGGCCCAGCGCGTCGGCCAGCATGTTGGCCCCGTCGGCATGGCTCGCGCCATAGTCCTGCGGGCCGGGCTGGCCCTCGGAATTGGCCTTCACCAGGAAGCCGCCGAAGTCGGGAATGGCCGTGTAGATCTCGTCGGCCTTGGCCTTCCAGAACGCCGCCACGGCCGGGTCGCGCGGATCGGCGGTCTTCAGGCCGCCGATCTCGATGGGCGCGGAAAAGCGGGCCGACAGATAGACCTTGATGCCATAGGGCCGGAACACGTCGGCCAGGGCCGCGGCCTTGGCTATATAGGGCGCGGTCAGGCTCAGCGCCTTGGCGTTGACGTTGTTGAGCACCGTCCCGTTGATCCCGATCGAGGCGTTGGCCCGGGCATAGTCGACATAGCGCGGATCGGCGCTGTAGCCGGGCAGCTTCCACCAGTCCCAGATCGACTGGCCCGCATAGCCGCGCTCGACCGTGCGATCCAGATTGTCCCAGTGATTGAGCATCCGTAAGCGGACCTTGGGGGCCGAGACCAGGTCCAGGCTGTCGACCGGCCGGCGGGTCTGGATCAGGGCCAGATAGCGATAGACGCCGTACAGCACGCCGATGTCGCGGTTGGCGGCGATCACCGTGGCGGACTTGCCGTCGATCTTGACGGTGCGGATCAGATAGCCCTCGTCGCCGGCGGCCTTCAGCGGCAGGACCAGCCTGGCGATGGCCGGCGAGCTCTGCGGCGTGCCGATCAGGATGACGCCGTCACGGGCCCCGGCGTCGGCGGTCGGAGGCGCGCCAGTCAGGCCCGTCAGGCCGCGCGCCAACTCGGCGCGAGCGAGCGTCAGGGTCGGGGTGGGGGCGACGGGCGCCAGGGCGGCGACGCCATAGCCGGCGCCGGCCTCCACCGGGCGATAGCGAAGCCACAGATCATGGCCGTCCTCGGCGCGGGCGACGGGGGCGAAGGCCAGACTGGCCAGCAGGCCCATCACGATCAGCAGACGCATTGTTCACTCCCGGACTATTGTCTCCCGCTCTTCCCGGCAACCCGAAGGGCGGCGAAGCCAAAGCCGGGAGCCAGATCGAACCCAGGGCGATGGTGATCTTGATGACGCCTAGGGCGGATCATCGCTCACCGCTCAGGATGAATCTGGGCCCCGGCTTTCGGCGGGGAGAACGGATTTTGTGGGGCCCGATCACAAGAGGTCGGGACACTGAACACATAGTGGTCTGACCTCATGGTTGACAACCCATCGCCCGCCGCTAAACCGATGATCGGGAGGAAACCGTCACGATGACGCGCCGGCTGGCCGCGTCGCGACGGGTCGCCCCTTCGACCCGGCCAGAAAGCGTCCCATGTCCAAGATCATCGCCGCCAAGACCATCGTGACCTGCCCGGGGCGCAACTTCGTGACGCTGAAGATCGTCACCGAGGACGGGACCTATGGGATCGGCGACGCCACGCTGAACGGCCGCGAGCTGGCGGTCGAGGCCTATCTGACCGAGCATGTCATTCCGTGCCTGATCGGCCGCGAGGCCCACCAGATCGAGGACATCTGGCAGTTCCTGTACAAGGGCGCCTACTGGCGTCGCGGTCCGGTGACCATGTCGGCCATCGCCGCCGTCGACATGGCGCTGTGGGACATCAAGGGCAAGGTCGCGGGCCTGCCGGTCTATCAGCTGCTGGGCGGCGCCAGCCGCACCGGCGTGATGGTCTATGGCCACGCCAACGGCGAGACCATCGAGGAGACCCTCGACAACGCCGCCGCCTATGTCGCCCAGGGCTACAAGGCCATCCGCCTGCAGTCGGGCGTGCCCGGGATCAAGGGGACCTACGGGGTTTCCAAGGACAAGTTCTTCTACGAACCGGCCGACAGCGACCTGCCCAAGGAGACCATCTGGTCGACCGAGAAATATCTGCGCAGCGCGCCGGAGCTGTTCAAGGCCGCCCGCGAGCGCCTGGGCTGGGACGTCCACCTGCTGCACGACGTCCATCACCGCCTGACCCCCATCGAGGCCGGCCGCCTGGGCAAGGATCTGGAGCCCTACCGCCTGTTCTGGATGGAAGACTGCACTCCGGCCGAAAACCAGGACAATTTCCGTCTGGTCCGCCAGCACACCACCACGCCCCTGGCCGTGGGCGAGGTGTTCAATTCGATCTGGGACTGCAAGACCCTGATCCAGGACCAGCTGATCGACTATATCCGCGCCACGGTCGTCCATGCCGGCGGCCTGACCCATCTGCGCAAGATCGCCAGCTTCGCCGAGCTGCACAATGTGCGCACCGGCTGCCACGGGGCCACCGACCTGTCGCCGGTCAGCATGGCGGCGGCCCTGCAGCTGGACCTGTCGATCCCCAATTTCGGCGTCCAGGAATATATGCGCCACACGCCCGAGACCGACGCGGTGTTCCCGCACAGCTACACCTTCGCGGACGGCATGCTGTATCCGGGCGACGCGCCCGGCCTCGGCGTCGACATCGACGAAGCCCTGGCGGCCACCCATCCCTACAAGCGCGCCTATCTGCCGATCGCCCGCCGCGAGGACGGCGCGATGCACGATTGGTGATGTGCGGGCGCGAAACGGTCGATCACGGGTGAAAAGGCGAGCGAAGGTCGAGAATCTGCGCGATAGTTGAGGCGAAACCGATCGCACTGGCTTTCCGCCGCCCGAGAGTCGAAACACTGTCCATGGCCGATAACGTCAAGCTCTATCGCCGTATCGCCGACACCGTGGCCGACGCCATCGAGGCCGGGCAGTACAAGCTGGGCGACCGCTTGCCGACCGAGCGCGAACTGGCCGAGCAGTTCGGGGTGTCGCGCCCCACCCTGCGCGAGGCGATGATCGCCCTGGAAATGCTGGGCATGATCGAGGCCCGCCACGGCCTGGGCATCTATGTCACCGGCGATGTCCGCCCCGCAGCGCCCGCCGCCGAGATCGACTTCGAGATCGGCGCCTTCGAGCTGATCGAGGCCCGCCGCCTGTTCGAGGGCGAGGCCGCCGCCCTGGCCGCCACCAGCATCGACGACGCCCAGCTGGCCCAGCTGGAAGCCCTGATGGTGCGGATGCACGAGGAAGACGAGATCGCCGGCGAGGACGCCGACCGCGAATTCCACATGATCATCGCCCGCGCCACCGGCAACGGCGCGATCATCGCCACGATCGAGAACCTGTGGGACTGGCGCAACCGCTCGCCCCTGGCCCGCAACATCCTGGCCCGGGCCCGCGGCATGGGGCTGGAGCCGCGCATCCACGAACATCGCCGGGTCTATGAGGCCCTGAAGGCCCGCGACCCCGCCGCCGCCCGCCAGGCCATGCGCGACCATCTGGAGCGGGTGATCGAGCACCTGCTCAGCGCCACCGAGACCGAGGCGGTCCAGAAGGCCAAGCAGGAAACCAGCGCCCGCCGCAGCGCGATCGCCAAGCGCGTGGCGATCTAGGGGTTTCCTGACCCGCCGGACGCCCCCTCCGTCACGGCGTCTATCGACACCGCGCCACCTCCCCCGTTGTACGGGTGAGGAGAAGGAGCGCTTCCTCCTCCCATGCGAAGCGGGGGAGGTGGCGCGCCGCGAATACGCGGTGTGGCGGAGGGGGTGTTCCGCGACTTGAATTAAACTAAAAGTTTAATCCAATATTGCGACGCATCCATAGCGTGGGGACACGTCATCATCATTCGAACCTGGGCGACAGCCGCCCTCGCCAGCCTAGCGCTGGCCCTGCCCGCCTACGCGGCCGACGCCTTGAAGATCGTCTCCGAAGGCCCCGCGCCACAGCGACGGGCGGTACAGCTGATCGTCCACTCTGAGCGCGTCGGTCGCGACTTCGCGGTGCAGGTCACCGCGCCGGGCACTCCACCAATCCTGCCGGGTCAGTTGGCGCCGGCGGTCTATGTGCTGGACGGCGGCTACGACATGGCCGGGCCGACCGGATGGCTGCTGGGCGGCGCCGGGACCATGGCCCCGGCCTATGTCATCACCATCGGCTACCCGCCCGGCGGCCCCTTCACGCGGGAGCACGACCTGCTGTTCGGACCTGGAACCCGCCCGGACGGCACGGTGGCCAAGGGCGGCGGCGGGGCGGCGTTCCGCGCCTTTCTGCTGGAAGAGCTTAAGCCCTTGATGGAGGCCCGCTATCCGCTGGATCCCAAGGCGGCCGTACTATTTGGCCATTCGCTGTCGGGGATCTTCACCGCGAACATGCTGGCCGACCGGCCCGAGGCGTTCAGCGGCTATCTGATCGCCAGCCCTTCGGTCTGGGCTGATCCTGGCGTCATCGAGCGACTGAAAGCCGTGCGCGCCAGGGCCGGCGACCGCAAGGTTTTCGTCGCCTGGGGCGCTGCTGAAGACAACTACATGGTCGACGGCGGACAGAAGGTCTCGGCCGCCCTGTCAGGCGATCCCGAGCATCTGATCCTGCGAACCCAGGCCTTCGCCGGCGAGCAGCACATTTCCTACTATCCGCTGATCATGCCGGCGGCCATGCCGTTCCTGCTGCCCCGCACCGCGCCGATCAAGAGGCCCTCCCCCATCACCCTGACGCCACAGCAGACCCGGCGCTATTTCGGCGTCTACCGGTTGTCGGACGGCAAGACGGTGACCCTTGGCGAGGACGAGGACGGGGTGCTGCTGCAGGTCTCCGGCTTTCCGCCGATCAACATCTTGGCCGAGAGCTTGGACCGCTTCTACATCCTTGGCGCGGACGCCAGGATCACCTTCGAGCCCGGCGACGGACCGCCCGCTGCCCTGACCCTGTATGTGAATGGCGCGGAGGCGCGCGCCATTCGCCTATAGATCGACGCCACCGCGCTTTGGCCCTAAGTGAGGTCAGACACACAGGCCTGTGGAGCCCCTCCTGACCCTTCGCGACATCTCCCAGCCCCTGACCGCGACCCTGCCGGTCTGGCCCGGCGACACGACGTTCAGCGCCCAGCGGGTGTGGGACCATGACGGCGGGCCGGTGGCGGTGTCGCGCTTGACGATGTCGACCCACAGCGGCGCCCACGCCGACGCGCCGCTGCACTATGATCCGGCCGGCGCGGCGATCGACGCGGTGGATCTGGACGCCTATCTCGGCCCGGCCCGCGTGGTCGACGCGCGCGGATGGGGCGCGCTGATCACCGCCGACCGGCTGGCGCCGCACCTGGACGGCGCGCCACCGAGGGTGCTGCTGCGCACCTATGAGCGGTTTCCGCACGGGGCGTGGGACAGCGCCTTCGCGGCCATCGCGCCCGACGTCATCCGGCTGCTGGCGGCGCGCGGCGCCAAGCTGATCGGCGTCGATACGCCGTCGCTGGATCCGGAAGACAGCAAGACCATGGACGCCCACCTGGCCGTGCGCGACGCCGGCTTGCGGATCCTGGAAGGCCTGGTGCTGGATGATGTTCCGGCCGGCGACTATGAGCTGATCGCCCTGCCCCTGCGGCTGGCCGGACTGGACGCCTCGCCGGTGCGCGCCGTGCTGCGCGACCTGCCATGATCCCGGACCTGCAAGACGCCCAGCGCCTGGACGCCGAGGATCCTCTGGCCCCGTTCCGGGACCGCTTCGACCTGCCGCCGGGCGTGCTCTATCTGGACGGCAATTCGCTGGGGGCCCTGCCCTCGGCCACGCCGGCCCGGCTGGCCGAGGTGATGCGCCAGGAGTGGGGTCAGGGCCTGATCCGCAGCTGGAACACCGCCGACTGGATCGGCGCGCCGCAGCGGGTGGGCGGCAAGATCGCGCGGCTGATCGGCGCGCAGGCCGACGAGGTGATCGTCGCCGACTCCACCTCGGTCAATCTGTTCAAGCTGCTGTCGGCGGGCCTGACGGCCGCGCCCGGGCGGCGGGTCATCCTGTCGGAAACCGGCAACTTCCCGACCGACCTCTATATCGCCCAGGGTATAGCGGCGATGGACCCTTCGGTCTCGGTCAGGGCCTTGCCGCGCGATGAGATCATCGCCGCCGCCGGGCCCGAGACGATCGTGATGCTGACCCATGTCCACTACAAGACCGGCCAGCGCTACGACCTGCGGGCCGTCACCCAGGCGGTGCAGGCCAGGGGCGGCATGATCCTGTGGGACCTCAGCCACAGCGCCGGGGCGGTGGCCCTGGAGCTCAGCGCGGCGGGCGTCGATCTGGCGGTCGGCTGCGGCTACAAATATCTGAACGGCGGCCCCGGCGCGCCGGCCTTCCTGTATGTGGCCCGGCGCCATCAGGCGACCCTGCGCTCGCCGCTCAGCGGTTGGATGGGTCACGCCGCGCCGTTCGCCTTCAGCGACGACTACGCCCCGGCCCCCGATCTGAAGCGCTTCCTGTGCGGCACGCCGCCGATCCTCAGCCTGGCGGCGCTGGAGTGCGGCGTCGATCTGTTCCTCGAGGCCGACATGACGGCGGTGACCGAGAAGTCCCAGCGACTCTGCGACCTGTTCATCACCTGGGTCGAGGCCCATTGCGCGGGCCATGGCCTGACCCTGCTGACGCCGCGCCACCCCGCCGCGCGGGGCAGCCACGTCTCGTTCGCGCATCCTGACGGCTATGCGGTGATGCAGGCGCTGATCGCCCGCGGGGTGATCGGCGATTTCCGCGATCCCGACGCCATGCGCTTTGGCTTTACGCCGCTGTATCTGGGCTATGTCGATGTCTGGCGGGCCGTGCAGGCCCTGAAAGACATCCTGACGTCCCGCGCCTGGGACGACCCGCGCTATGCGGCCCGCGCGGCGGTCACCTGAATGAGCACCGCCGGGGGGCGACCATGACCACCAAGGGACCTTCGATCGACGCCTTGGCGGCGCGGGAAGCCGGGCTGAAGCGCGGGCTGAGCTCGGGCCAGCTGTCGATGATCGCCATCGGCGGGGCGATCGGCACGGGCCTGTTCCTGGGCAGCGGCTTCGCCATCGGCCTGGCCGGGCCCAGCGTTCTGATCAGCTACGCCATCGGCGGCCTGATCGCCCTGCTGCTGATGGGCGCCCTGGCCGAGATGACCGCCGCCCATCCGGGGGCCGGATCGTTCGGCGTCCAGGCCGAGCGCTATCTGGGTCCGTTCGCCGGCTATCTGATCCGCTACGCCTATCTGTCGGCCATCATCCTGGCCGTCGGCACGGAGGTGACGGCGGTGGCCATCTATATGAAGGTCTGGCTGCCCCAGGTTCCGGGCCTGGTCTGGATCATCGGTTTCTCGGCCGCCCTGATCGCCGTCAACGCCTTCAGCGTCGGCCTGTTCGGCTGGGTCGAATACGCCTTCTCGCTGATCAAGATCGTCGCCATCGTCGGCTTCATCGTGCTGGGCGCGATCTGGGTGTTCGGCTCGCCGGCCGCCCAGGCGGCGGGGGCGGGCTTCCACCTCTATACCGACCAGGGCGGCTTCTTTCCCAAGGGCCTTTGGGGGACCTGGGTGGCGGTGATCCTGGCCATCTTCAGCTATTTCAGCATCGAGATGATCGCCGTGGCGGCGGCCGAGGCCGCCGATCCGCAACGCGCCGTCGTCCGCGCCTTCAAGGCCACCCTGGCCCGACTGGCGCTGTTCTACCTCGCCTCCCTGGCCCTGATGCTGGCCATCGTGCCGTGGACCTCGGCCGGGGCCGGCGAGAGCCCGTTCGTGACCGTGATCAAGGTGCTGCACATCAGCGGCGCGACCGATGTCGTCAATTTCGTGATCCTGGTGGCGGCCCTGTCGGCGATGAACAGCCAGCTCTACACCGCCACCCGCATGCTGTTTGGCCTGTCGCGCGCCGGCTTCGCGCCGACCGTGTTTGGACAGCTCAACGGCCGGGGCGTGCCGGTCAAGGCGCTGGCCGTCGCGGCCCTGGGCGTGGCGGTGGCGGCCGTGGTCTTCACGTTCAGTCCCGACACCGCCTTCACGGTGATGATCTCGATCGCCACCTGCGGGGCGATGGTCACCTGGCTGATGATCTTCCTGACCCACGTGGCGTTTCGGCGCCAGGACACCGGCCCGCCCGGCCCGTTCCGGATGTGGGGCGCGCCCTGGACCAGTCTCCTGGGCGCCGGCCTGATGGCGGCGGTGCTGGTGACCACGCTGTTCACCGAAGCCTTCCGGCTGACCCTGATCGTGGGCGGACCGTTCCTGCTGGCGGTCAGCCTGGCCTATGGGCTGGTGGCGCGGCGGCGGCGCTAGACGCCGTCACGGCTTCAGGCTCTCCGCCGGCCCCAGATAGCTGCCGCTCGGCGGGCCGCGCGACAGCACCAGACGCTGGAAAACCACGCCGGGATCGACCCGCCACAGGGTCACGCGGTGCGGGCCGGCCGAGGGGATGTCCAGCCGGGTGGTCAGGGCGCGGATATTGTCGGCCACAGCCTTGTTCCAGGCCCTTTCCGACGGGTCGGGAATGATGTTGACCACCACCGGCGCGGCGGCGTCGAGCGATACCGCGTAGCGCAGCCCATCGCCGCCCCGAAAGTCCAGGCTGGGCGAGACGAACACCGTCAGGTCGGTCGGGCCGGCCTTCTCGAAATCGACCATGTATTCCAGCGCTGGTCCCTTGCCGGGAACGCTGGACGGCGCGGTCGTCGGATAGGCGGCCACGCCCGACAGGGTGCGACCCAGATTGGCGATGGTCTTCCAGCTGACGCCGTCGACAACGGTCGCCCGGGCGTGGTGCTCGGCCTCGATGGCCACGACGCCACCGGCCTCGACAAAGGCGCCCTTGGCCGGTTGGCGCGCGGGATTCACGACCAGCGCGGTGACGACCCCGCTCGCGCCGGCGCCGGTGATCGTCACAGGAACCGGCTGTTCGCCCTTGGGCGCCCTGGCCCAGTCGACCGAGACCTCCAGCCGCGTGTCGCCGCCCGGTCCCGCCGGTCCGCGCTCGACCTTCAGCCAAGGCGCGCCCGGCGAAACGGTGAAATCCAGCGGGCCGGTCCCGCGATTGAACACGTCGATCCAGCGGCTTTGCACGCCATAGCGATGCAACGGCGGCAGATCGGCCGCGCCGTCGACGGCCGCCGCGCGCCCCTCGACCGCCACGCCCAGGGCCGGTCCGGCCACGGGCGTCACGGCCACTGTGGTCGGGATGATGTTGGCCTCCGGCTGCTGCCAGCTGGTGTAACCGATATGGGTCTGGTCCATCATGTGGATCCACTTGCCGCCGTTGAGGGCGTCATGCTGCCGGGTCAGGTCGGCGTCGCGGGCGAACAGGGCTTTGACGAGGTCGGCCTGGGCATTGGCCTCGCTCCGGCCCTGCTGGGCATGGAGCCGATTGCGGCCGGCGGCGACATAGAGCCGGGTCAGGTTGGCGCTGGCCTGGACGGGGAACCAGACCAGCTGGAAGAAGGCGTCCTGCTGGGCCCTGGGCAGGGCCGCGCGCAGGGCGTCGGCGCGGGTGGTCAGGGCGGCCCATTCGGCTTCGACCCGTTCAGCCTCGCGATCCTCGACCAGGCTGAAGGTCGAGGGATCGATCAGCTCGGGCTTCCGCCGGGCGTTCAGCTTGGTGTAGCCGTCCAGCAGGGTCGCGATCTCGACCGCGTGCTCGGGCCCAAACTGCGCCGCCGCCCAGTCGCGGGTGTAGGTCGCCAGCTTTTCCACCGGCATGGCGTCGGGGTTCCAGGCATAGTCGAGGAAGAACTCGATCGGCAGTTCCATGGGCTTGAGGTCGCCGACATTGACGATCCACAGACGGTCGGCGCCGTAGTCGTCGGCCAGCTTCATCTGCTCCCAGGTGCGCTCGATCTGGTTGGTGTTGAGCCACTTGTAGTTCCGCGGCCCGCCCACATAATCGAAGTGATAATAGACGCCGTAGCCGCCGGCGCGGGTCTTGCCCCGCCCATCCTTCTCAAGTTCCGGTAGACGGCGGATGTTTCCCCAGTTGTCGTCTGCGAACAGCAGGGTGACGTCGTCGGGCACGCGCATGCCGGCGTCGTAATAGTCCTGCACCTCCTTGTAGAGCGCCCAGACCTGTGGGGTCTTGGCCGGGTCTTTCCCGGTGACCTCGCCGATGATCTTGCGCTGGTCGGCGACGATGGTTTCCAGGAGCTGGGTCGCCGTGCCCTGGCTCATCGGTTCGTCGCCGTCGCCGCGCATGCCGACCGTGACCAGGCTCTCGTTGGCGCCCATGCGCTGGACGCCCTCGCGCCAGAAGGCCCGCAGCGTCTCGGGGTTCCTGGCGTAGTCCCAGGGGCCCTGGCCGTAACGTTCCCACTCGATATGGGCCCGCATCATCGGCTCGTGGTGCGAGGTGCCGATCACGATCCCCATCTCGTCGGCCAGGGGGGCGTTCAGCGGGTCGTCGTCGTAGAGCGCCTTGCCCCACATGGCCGGCCACAGATAGTCGCCCTTCATCCGCAGGATCAGCTCATAGACCCGCTCATAGAAAGCGTGGTTGAAGCCGCCGAACGTGGCGTTGGCCCAGCCATACAGGGCCGGGTTCTCGTCATTGAGGAAGATGCCGCGATACTTGATCTTCGGCTTCTCGGCCCGCGCGCCGGCGGCGACGAACAGGTCGGGACGCACCGGGACGGGCACATCGGCCCACCAGGTCCAGGGCGAGACGCCGGCCCGTTCCGACAGGTCATAGGCCCCGAAGATCGCGCCGCGCTTGTCGGCCCCGGCGATCACCAAGGCGCGGCCCAGGCCCGGGCGCGGGTTGTCGACCACCTGCTGGACGAAGCCCTCCCACTGGCCGCTGGTCTTGGAGACGTCCAGCTTACCCGAGGCGATCAGGGCGTCGATCGCGGCGCTCTTGCCGATCGTGCCGATGATCACGACGGGGGCGTCCTTGGCCGGAGCGCCGCCCGACAGCTTGGCCAGGTCGGCGCGCAGATCGCCGACGGCCCGCAGCACGCCGGGGAAGTCGGTGACGTCGGCCTCGACGCGGGCGGGCATACCGTTCTGGATCAGGGGAAAGGCGCGGGGCGCGGCGGTCGTCGCGATCGCGGCGGGCTCGGCGGCTTTGGCTTCGGTGGGGGCGGCCAGGGCGACGGCGAGCGCGAGGGCCGCAGCGAGGGCCAGGGCCGCAACGGCGCCGCCGATCCCCCACTTCCGCTCTCCCCGGCGAAAGCCGGGGCCCAGATCGAAGCCACGAATGCCAGAGCGGCTGACGCCCTCCTCAGGCGCGTCAGCCCGACAGACTCCGGATGAATCTGGGCCCCGGCTGGAGTTTATCCTCGGGCGCGCGCTTTGCGCGACCCGGGGGCCGGGGAGAGCGGAGATCAGGGTCACGGCTGCACCGCCATCTCGAACGGCCCAGCCGGCAGGCCCGCGGTGTCAAACAGGTTGAAGGTCGGGCTGTCGGCCCAGGCGAAGCGGATCTTGGCGGCCGGAGCGCCGGCCGGGACGGTCAGCACCACGGTCGAACCGTCGAGGCGAGCATCGGCCCAGCGACAGCCCTGCCCCGCCCCGTCGCACAGCTCAAAGCCGATAACCCGATCAGAGCCGCGCGCCACCAGATGTCCGCCGATCTGCTCGAAGGCCACCACCACGCTGTCGCCGACCCGCTTGGCCGACACCGGCGCGGGACCGGTGGTCACGGCCTCGCCGGCCAGTCGACGCGCGGCCAGGGCCAGGCGCTTGCCGACGTCCTGCTTGTTGGCCGGATGGATGTCGGTGGCATCGCCGATATCGGTGGTGACGACCAGACCGGCGTGCGGATCAGCGAGCACCGCCCGGCGCTGGGCCTCGCGCAGGGCCGCCGTGCCCGAGGCGGTGGGCTGAACGGCGAAGTCGCCATAGCTGGCCAGTTGCACCACCAGGACCGGCATGTCAGGCGACTGGCCCTGACGGCGCTCGGCCATGAACGCGTCCAGCAAGGCGGCGTAGGTCCTGTCGCGGCCGACATTGGTCTCGCCCTGATACCAGGCCAGACCCTTGACGGCGTAGGGGCCCATCGGGGCGAGCATGCCGTTATAGAGCGTCGAGACCCCGGCCAGGGTATCCCACGGCGCGCGCGGCGGATCCTCGCCGACCCGGGGCTCGATGCGATAGGTCCAGGCCTGCAAGGGCAAGCGCGTTCCATCGGCCAGCACCAGGGCCCGCTTGGCCGGATCGCCGTACATTCCGCCAGTGGCGTAGGTGTCATAGGCGGCGACCACGATGGTGTTCTGGCCCGGCTTCAGGGTTCCGGCGGCCAGCGGATAGGACCGGTCCAGCCAGGCGCCCGATGTGGCGCCGACCCCGACGCCGTTCAGATAGGTGGTGTCCATCTCGTCGACCTGGCCGACGCCCAGAACGGAGGCCTGCTGGGCCTGGGCCGGGGTCAGGGTGACCTGGGTCTTGAACCAGACGACGCCGTTGAACTCGGCCAGGGCCGGAACGCCCCAGCGCTCCCAGACGCCGAGATCTTTCGGCGCGGGGGTCCAGGCCCCGGCGCCGGTCCAGGGCGCGACGGCGGCCTCGCCCGGATGCTTGGCGCTCCACCAGGCCTTGATCGTCTCGCCCCAGCGGCGGTTGGCGGCCACCGGGTCCTTGTTCGACAGGTTGAGGGTCGCGATGGCTTCGTCATAGCCGCCGACCTGGCCCAGGGCGGCCGGGGTCATCCAGGCCTCAAGGCCCGAGCCGCCCCATGAGGCGTGGACCAGGCCCAGCGGGACCGACTGGGTCTTCTGCAGCTCGCGGGCGAAATAGTAGCAGGCGGCCGAGAACGGGCCGACGGTGTCCTTGCTGGTCGACTTCCACACCGGCGGCTTGGCGAAGTCGGCGCGCGGCGTGCGGCCGTCAGCTTTCTCGATCGTCACCATGCGCAGGGTGTCGTTGGGCGCGACATTGTTGATCTGACCCCAGGCGTCGTTGGCGCGCTCGACCGGCAGCTCCATGTTCGACTGGCCCGAGCACAGCCAGACATCCCCGGCCAGCACGTCATGGACGGTCTGGACGCCGCTGGCCGAGGTCGCGGTCAGGTCATAGGGACCGCCGGCCGGGATGGCCGGCAGGTCCAGGCGCCAGGCGCCGTCCGGGCCCGCCGTGGCGGTCGCGGTCCGGCCGGCGAAGGCCACCGTCACCGCCTCGCCCGGCTTGGCGGTTCCGAACACCGGCAGAGGCCGGTCGCGCTGCACCACCGCGTGGTCGGCGAACAGGCCGTTGAGGCGAGGCTGGGACGCGGCGGGGCCGGCCAGCAGGGCGGCGAGCAGGATCGGCGCGGCAAGGCGCATGGAGAACTCCCTATCCACCGCCCGCACAGCGGTTTCTTGTTCTAAAAAGCTCGTCATCCCGGTCGCAGCGAAGCGGAGAGCCGGGACCCAGGGGTCAATGCCGTGCGGTTTCCCCTGGGTCCCGGACAGCCTCTACGAGGCTTCCGGGATGACAAGGTTTGGGTGCCTCAGACCACCGTCAGCGTCGCCTTCTTCAGGTCCACCGAGTTGGGGCCGACCAGGATCTCGAAGTCGCCGGGCTCGACGACGCGCTTCATGTCCAGGTTCCAGAGCCACAGGTCGGAGGGCGCGATCTGGAAGGTCACGGTGGTCTTGGCGCCGGCCGCCAGGGTCACGCGCTTGAAGTGCTTCAGCTCCAGCACCGGACGGGTCACCGAGGCGGCCACGTCATGGACATAGAGCTGCACCACTTCATCGCCGGCGACCTTGCCGGTGTTGGCGACATCGACCTCGACCGCGACGCTCTCGCCCGGGCCGATGCTGGCCCTGGCCAGGCGCGGGGCCGAGATGTCGAAGCGGGTGTAGGACAGACCAAAGCCGAACGGATAGAGCGGGTTGGTCGGCGCATCGAACAGATAGCCGCGCCGGGCGGTGGGCTTGCGGTTGTAGAAGATCGGCAGCTGACCGACATCGCGCGCGATGCTGACCGGCAGCTTGCCGCCCGGATTGGCGCGGCCAAACAGGATGTCGGCGGCGGCGTTGCCGGTTTCCTGACCCAGATACCAGCCCTCGATGATGGCGTCGGCCCGCTGCGCCAGCAGATTGACCGACAGCGGACGGCCATTGAGCAGGAACACCACGGTGGGCTTGCCCAGGTCG
>JAHINZ010000053.1 GCA_018895795.1 Alphaproteobacteria bacterium | reverse complement strand
GACAAGGGCGAGCGTTTCGAAGAGACGCCAAAGATCATCCACGACGCGATCCGGGCCAAATGCATCGCGGCGACCAGCGCCACGTCTGGAGAGCTCGAGAAGAAGGCCCACGAACTCGTCGAGGAGATCATGGACCGCATCGGTCCGATCATTGGGTTCGGCGGTCCGTGCGCCAAGGCGCTCAAGGGGCTGTCCGAGGCGTTGAAAGGCGAACCCCCGGCCGAAGAGCATGGCAAGGACCACGGCAAGGGTCACGGCAAAGAGCATGGCAAGGGCCATGGCGCGGGCGGTGGCGGCCATGGCGCCGCGGATCCGGCGACGGGCCACGATCCCAGCTGCAAGTGCGATCGCTGCATCGCCCTGGTTGTCGAGGCCGCGGCGCCCGCCTTCGCGATCCTGGGTCCGAGAATCGGCGATCAGACGGTGGTGATCGCGCATCCGGTGAAGGCCGCTGACCCTCACCACGATCCTCACGAGGAACACGAAGAGCCCAAGGTCTTGGGCCACAAGGACTTTTCCTTGCAGGTTCGCATGGCGGTGGTCGCCTTTTCGGACTTCTGGAACCGAGGCGATTGTCTCAAGGAGCTGGAGCGCTGCCAGAAGGCCCTGACCGACACCAAGCCCCCACCCAAGCTGAAAGTGTCGATCGACCATTGAGAAGGCCCCGGCGCCCTTCCGTGGGCTTGGGCTGCCTATGCTGCACAACCCATAAGCGAAAACTGGCTTTTCACGGTTGGGCGGAGCAGGATGGTTGAGCCGGTCGGGGGCCGGGCGCCACATCGTCAGGCGCGGGGCATCACGGGCCAAGTCCGTTAGGCTTTGACGACGTAGAGGATTGGCGAAAGGTCGTCTCCCAAAAGGCGAGCGCGCCGCGGGAGGACGGAAGGAACGGGTCATGACCGCAACGGTCTCTCCCCTTACGATGGCTTTGCCGGAGGGGCCTCAGGACGCACTCAGTCTGGCTGACTATGTGCCCTATCGTCTGTCGACGGCCGCCAATGCGGTCAGCCGGCTGATCGCGCGCGCCTACGAAGACCGTTTCGGCCTAACCATTCCTCAATGGCGACTGATGTCCGTTCTGGCCGAGGGGGGGCTGACCCCGCATGCGGCCGTGACGCGCACCGCGATGGACAAGGTCCGGGTCAGTCGCGCGGCGCAGGATCTGGTCGAACGACGCCTGGTGAACCGCACGACCGTGCGCGCCGACCGCCGATCGCACCGCCTGGAACTGACCGCCGCGGGCCGTCGCCTGTTCGCGGAGATCGCGCCTTTGGCCCTGGCCTATGAGGCGGCGCTGCTGTCGGGGCTCGCGCCCAGCGAGGTGGTGACCCTCAAGCGTCTGCTGGGCCGGCTGGAAGCGACGGCGACCCAGTTGGCGGGCGGCGAAACTATAGTTCCCTGAAGTCGCGGGCCTCGTAGACCGCCCGGGCGATCGCGCGGGCCAGGCAATCGGCCGCCGCCGCGCCAAGGCGCGAGATATCCACCGGCCGTGTCGGACCCGCGCCCAAGGCGACCGCGCCGGAGGCCAGGGCGAACACCACGTCTCCGTCAAAGGTGGTGTGGGCGGGACGCACGGCGCGCCCCATGCCGTCGTGGGCCATCATCGCCACGCGCTTGGCCTCGGCGGTCGTCAGGTCGGCGGTGACGGCGATCACGGCCAGGGTGGTGTTGGCGCCGGCCCGCAGGCGCCCGGCCGCGCCGAGCTTGGAGTCGTCGGGGAGGGGATCCGTCGCCGAGACGGGGCCCGCCGGAATCCGGCCGCCATACTCGCCGTCGATCTCAAAGGGCCAGGCCCAGAAGGTTTCGCCGTCGGGCATGAACACCGAGCCCACGGGATTGGCGGCGACCAGAGCCCCGACGATCAGGCCGCCGCCTAGGTCGATCGAGGCCGAGCCGAGGCCGCCCTTGATCAGGCCGGCCATCGCGCCCCGGCCGGCCCCGACCGCGCCCAAGGCGAAGTCCTGGCCCGCCGCCTCCACGGCGGCCATGCCCAGGGCCCGGTAGGGCGGGGCCACACCCCAGGCCTTGTCGCCGCCATTGCCCAGATCATGCAGCACCGCGCCCGGCACGATGGGGATAGCGGGGGATCCGGCGGCCAGCCGCAGGCCGACATCGCGCACGGACAGGGCGCTGACCACGCCATCCGCCGCGCCCAAGCCGAACACCGAGCCGCCGGACAGGCAGATGGCGTGAGCGCGGCTGAAGCTGTTCTCTGGCGACAGGGTTTCGGTTTCGCGCACGCCCGGTCCGCCGCCCCGCACGTCGACCGCGGCGCTCCAGCCTTCGGGGCACAGAATCACCGTCACGCCGGTGCGAACAGTCTCGTCCTGCGCGCAGCCCACGCTCAGACCGGGGACGTCGGTAATCAGATTGCGAGGGCCTGGACGGGGCATGCGAGAATCTCCTGTGGGGAGGACCCTAGACGCGTCTTCTCCCCACTGGAATTCGCCGCCGACGCCTGCTAGAGAGCGACCCTTCGCGAAAGCGAAGTCTGCGGGCGTGGTGGAATTGGTAGACGCGCTGGACTCAAAATCCAGTTCCGAAAGGAGTGCCGGTTCGACCCCGGCCGCCCGCACCAACTGGTCTTGGCTGGTTCAGCCGACCATCCTGGATCAGTCCGCGACCCCGTCGCCGCGATGCAGCGGGTCGGGCAACGGATCGCCAGCCTTCACGAACTGCAGCGAAACCGAATTGATGCAGTAGCGCAGCCGCGTCGGCGGCGGACCGTCGGGAAACACATGGCCCTGATGGCTGTCGCAGCGCGCGCAGCGGGTCTCGATCCGGGTCATGCCGTACGAGCTGTCGGTGATCGCCCTGACGTGATCCTCGGCGAACGGCGCGTAGAAGCTGGGCCAGCCGGTCCCGCTCTCGAACTTGGTCTGATGCCGAAACAGCGGCAGACCGCACAGCCGGCAGGCGTAAACGCCGGGGCTCTTCTCGCCCAGCAGGCCGCCGCAGAACGGGGCCTCGGTCCCATGCTGCAGCAGAACCCGCGCCTCTTCGGTGGTGATGTCGGCTTCAAGGTGTTCGCGCTCCGCCTCATTAGGCGGGGTGAGGTCGAAACCGGCGGTTGATCGGGTGGCGGCGTCTGTCATGACAGCCAATGTAAGGTGGTCCGAGGCAATCTGGTAGGCGTCATGCCAAATCAGCGCCATCGCCGCCCAGAAGCCGACCCAGGAGAAGACCGATGACCGTCGCCGCTGTCTTTCTGCAACCCGGTTGGGCCGACTGGGAGGCCGGACCGGTTCTGGCCCTGCTTCGTCGGGACCTCGGCGTCCAGATCGAGGTCGCCACGCCCGATGGCGAACCCCAGACCTCGATCGGCGGCCTGTTGGTGGCGGCTGACTATCGCTTCGACGATCCTGTTCTGTCGGATGCCGACGTCTATCTGCTGATCGGCTCGGACGCTTGGAGTGACTATCGCGACGAGGTCGTGCTGGGGATGCTCCGTCAGGCCGTCGCTGACGGCAAGATCGTCGGCGCGATCTGCGGCGCCACGGTGGCGATGGCTAGGGCCCGGCTCCTCGACGGTCGTGCGCATACCGCCAACAGCCAGGCCTGGCTGGAGGGCGAGGCGCCCGGCTATGCGGGCGCGGCCGGCTATGTCGACCAGCCGCGCGCGGTGACTTCCGGCAAGGTGGTCACGGCCTCGGGACTAGCCCCCGTCAGCTTCGCCGCGGCGGTCGCGCGGCTGATCGCACCGGAAGCCGAGGCCCAAATCGCGACTTTTGAGGGTTTGTTCGCCAAGGAATTCGTGACCCCCTAATGCGCGGGGCGTTTTGTAGCTCTCCCGCCCGAGCCGTTCGCGGCGAACCGCAAAACGGGTCCGGGCGGAAGCTTGGCCACCCCGCTCGTCTGATCATCGCGCCTGGATTCAGGGCCTGTCTGAAATCGTTACCTCGCCAGGGCGGCGACGCCCGCGCGGGCCACCTGGCCGTCCTGGGCGCCGGATCCGCCCGACGCGCCGATCGCGCCGACGATGCGGCCGTCGATGATCAACAGTTCGCCGCCCTCGATCGCCAGGGCGCCGGTGAACATCGAGTTGAGGTTTCCGCCCTTCACGGCGTCCTGGAAATAGGCGGTCGGACGGCGGAAGCTGGCCGAGGTCTCGGCCTTGCGGCGCGCCACGTCGTTGGAGCCATATTGCGCGCCGTCCATCTTTTCGCTCAGCACCAGGGCGCCGTTCGGTTCGACCACGGCGATAACCATGAACCAGCCGTTCTTGCGGGCCTCGGCCTCGGCGGCGGCCACGGCCGTCTTGGCTTCGGTCAGGGTGATCGAACGACCATAGGTCAGGGCGGGGGCCGTAGGCGTCGCGGCCGGAGCTGTCTGGGCCAGAGCTGTCTGGGCCAGAGCCGGGGCGGCGACGCCCAGAGCCAGAATGGCGAGGATCGCGGCGGGGGTGTTCTTCATGGCGGAAGTCTCCTTGAGGCGGATCATGGCAGCAACACCTCGTCATTGAGGGCGGTGATTTGCGGTTGCTCGGACACCAGGCGAACGCGCAGTCCGGCGGCCTTCACGCCGCCTGGGATCTTCAGTCGCAGACTGGCGGTCTTGGGCAGAAGGTCGGTCGGAGCCTTCAGGGCCGGAACCGGCGCGGAGGCCAACACCTTGTCGGAGGCGTCGATCAGTTCGAGCTTGGCCGCCTTGGCGTCCTGAGCGCCCAGGCTGTGGACCTGGACGGTGATGGTCGGACCCTTCACCGTGACGTCGCCGCGTCCGACGCCCAGATCGGCGCGCCGGGCCGGATCATCGCCGGGCTGGGTCAGGGCCATGTCGACGATCGTCGTCTGGCGCGGGGCCAGGGTCAGGGTCACCGACTTGGTGCGCTCGAAGGCGACCGAGCGGCTTTCGCCGGTTCCATCGATGGCGTCGTCGCCATTGGCGTCGAGCCCTTGCGTCAGGTTCCATTGACCCGGCGCGACGCCCCAACCGGTCATCGTGGCGACCACCGGCTTGTCGCTCAGATTGTAAGCCACGACCTTGAAGGCCTTCGGATCGCTTCCCTTGACCAGGAGGGCGACGTCCTCGCCCTTTGCGTCGCCCGCGAACCGCCAGCTGACCGTGTGGCCCGGCGTCATCTGGGAGCGTTTGTTGGCGATGCCGCCCAGGCGTGAGCGTTGCAAGATATCGCTGGGAATTTCCACCCGGTCGGACCACCAGTGACCCTCGGTGTGCATATACATGTGCTGCGAGGCCCACTGGATCTCGTCGGCATACAGGTCGTCGAGGTAGGCCTTGTCGCCGGTCAGCGTCCAGGCGGCATAGCGCTCCAGCGACCCGCCTTTGGCGGCCAGCTTGAGGATGGCGGCCTTGTTGAGGGTGTCCAGCTTCAGCGCAGCCAAAGCGTTCTCGTTGATGTCCTGCAGTGACTTGATGCCGCTCTTGTCGATCCGCCATTGGATAGGCGCCAGGTACTTGGCGTCGCCGGTCAAGCGCCAGGCTTGCCAGAACACCTGGAACGGTCCGCCGGCGCCGGAGCCTTGCAGCACCGTGCCCCCGCGCTCGGCGTCGCTGCGCCAGTTGATCTCGTTGGGATAGGAGCCGTCCTTGGCCACGTGGGCCAAATAGCCGTCGGCCAAGCCAAGCACCAGGCTCCGGGCCGTGGGGTCATTATTGTAGTCGCTGATCAGGATCGCCGGGTGGGTGACGCCGAAGGAATAGGGTTTTTGCCACTCCCAAGGTCCCTCGCGATACGACATCGCGCCGTTGTACCAGTTGGTGTTGAAGTGGACGTGGCCGGCCGGGTTCTTGTCGATGATCCGGGGCAAGGCCTTGACCGTCGTGAACAGCCGCTCGACTGCCAGAGGATCGCCGTAGTCGAGATACATCGCTTCGCTGTTGGAATTGATGCCCTCTTCATAGGCGTGCAGTTCGTCGGTCACGATGGTCGACAGGCCGTCGGTGAACATGCCGTTCTTGTAGGCGGCGTCGGTCAGCCGGTTCAGCGAGGCTTTGATCTTGTCGGGTTCGACGCCCATCAGCGCGACGCCGGGCCATTGCTGGGTCAGGTCGCTGTCGTCGGAGATGCCGCCGCCGAAGTCGCCATAGTCGACCTGGCGCTCGTCGATCCACCAGTTGACGAACTTGGCGACCAATTTCAGGTCCTCGACCTGGCGGAAGGCCCACAAGGGTGTGCCATCGGTAGGCTTGGGTTGGTCAAAGGCCGGCCAGCCCTGGCTGCCGAAGGTGATGTCGCCCCAATATTCGCGGGCGATCTTGTTGTCGGGGTCCACCCGTAGCAGGTCGGAAATGTCGGTGTTGAGGCGGCGATACAGACCCTGGCGCTTGGAGGTGGTGTGCTCCTCGACCAGGAAGGCCCAATTGTCCTTCACCTGGTTCAGGCGATCGGCGACGTGCTCGACTTTTGCAGCGTCGCGATCCTTCAAGACCAGACGGATCTTCGCCCCATCCAGCGCCTTGGGTCCGAAGCTGGCGCTGTCGGCGGCGATCGTCAGATAGAGGCTGTCGGCGGTCAGGATGCGGTCGCGCAGGTCCAGCCAGACAGTGCGGGCCTCGCCCGGCTTCACCGAGACGCTGACGTCGATCATGTTGCGACCGGGCCAGATCGGATCCTTGACCTGGATGTTCAGCGGGATCAGCGCGCCGTCCGCCGATGTGGGCAAGGTGGGGGCAGGCAGGGCGGGGATGTCGATGGCGATGCCGTCCAGGCCGTCGCGGGCGTTCTCCCAGCCATAGGCCCAGTTGCGGGCCAGGGGCTGGGCGGGCGGCGCGTCGCCAAAGCCCGACGGGATCAGCACATGGACGATCGGCAGGCCCTTGGCGTCCAGGTCGCCGGCCGGGCGTTTGCGCATCGGCGCGCCCTCGGGCAGGGCCACGACCGTCGCGCGCTCGCCCGCCGGATGGCGACCGACGATATAGGCGTTGAGATCGGCCAGGTTCAGATAGTCGGGCGCCACGTCCGAGCGGACCGTGTAGCTCATCTTGAACGCGTCCTTCGGCTCGGCGCCGGCGGTCACGTTATAGGCCCAGAGCTCCTGGATCGGGGTTTCCTGGTCGGTGTTGGTGAAGGTCAGTACGCCGCCTTTCAGCGGCTGGGCCAGGGTGGTGAAGGTACGGGCCTGGTCCTTGGCTCGGGTTGCGATCTTGGTCGACGCGCCGTTGGCCGCAGCCCAGCTCAGGTCGCCATAGGCGGCGCCCTGGATTTCCAGGCGATTGATCGGCTCGTCGGGCAGGGACAGCGTCAGCGCCTCGCCGCCCTCGACATAGACGTTCCAGTCGGGCAGCTGGAAATAGTCGTTGCGGCCCTTGAGCCGCGAGCGGTTGTAGACGCCGGGCCAGGTGGTCTCCTGGATGCCGTCATTGGCCCGCCACATCCATTCCTTCTTGTCCTTGGCGTCGGTGAACTCGACCTTGCGGATCGTGGTGGCGGGCGCGGACAGATAGGGCGGCGCGTCGTCCTTGCGGTTCCAGCCGTATCGCAGGCGCCAGGCGGCGCGGGCGGCGGGATCGTCCAGTGTGACGATGGAGGCCTCTGTCCGGGCCGGTTCGTTCTTGGCGAGCCGAGCGATGGCGGCGGCGTCGAGGGCGTGGTCATAGACCTTCACCTCGTCCAGATCGCCGCCGCGTGTGAAATTGTAACGGCTCTGCACCTGATGGGGCGCGATCACCCGGCCGGCGACGCCGAACTGGTCCAGACCGGCGTCATAGACAGCCTTGGTCTCGTTCTTCTTGGCCAGCTTGCCATCGACAAAGAGCTGAACCCCCTGGGTCTCGTCCCAGGTCAAGGCCAGGTGGGTCCAGACGTCGGCGGCCGGCGGCTTGTCCAGCGTGAAGGAGACGCGGGTGCGGGCCAGGCCGTTGTCGGTGACGAAGGCGTCGAAGCCGTGACCGTTCCAGTCCATGCGCAGGAACGCCATGTCCCAGCTGGAGTGATCGGCGAAGCCGACCCGGAAGATCACGAAGGGCGCGACGCCGACCGGATAGCCGGAGCGCCAAAAGAAGGCGAGCGACCCGCGCTGAGCCTGGATATTGCCGGGCGCGTTCCAGGAGACCACGCCGGTATCCTCGGCGTGCAGGCCTCTGCCGAACGCGCCGTCGGCGATCGGCGTCACCTTCTCAGCGAAGTTGGGGACGGGATCGCCTTTGGCGAGGTCGGCGATCAGGCCCTTGTCGGCGGAAAGATGGAACAGCAGCCCTGGTTCGTCGGCGGCGTTGGCTGCTCCCGCCAGAATCGACAGACAGGCGGACCCCAGAAACAGGACCTTGGTCACGAACGCTTCTCCCATGAACACATCTTGAGCATTGTTTTTGGTAACCGGTGTCATGCCCCTAGGTCGGGTTTAGCGCCCTAGGGGCAAGGTTGCAAACAGGCGTGGGCCTGCTAACCCGTGTCCAACAAGACAATAGAGCCCGCAGGGGAAGTCCGCATGTTCACCAAGATCCTTATCGCCAACCGAGGCGAGATCGCCGTCCGCGTTATCAAGACGTGCCGTCGGCTGGGGATCGCGACGGTGGTGGTCTATTCCGACGCCGACGCCGGCAGCCTGGCCGTCGAGATGGCCGACGAGACGGTCTATATCGGCGCGTCTCCGGCCAACCAGTCCTACCTGGTCGCCGACAAGATCATCGACGCCTGCAAGCAAACCGGCGCCCAGGCCGTGCATCCGGGCTTTGGCTTCCTGTCTGAGAACGCCGGCTTCGCTCAGCGCTGCGCCGATGAGGGCATCGTGTTCATCGGTCCCAACCCCGGCGCGATCCGAGCCATGGGCGACAAGATCGAGAGCAAGAAGTTCGCCCAGGCCGCCGGCGTCTCCTGCGTGCCCGGGCATATCGGCGAGATCGACGACACGGCTCACGCCATCAAGATCTCCGAGGAGATCGGCTATCCGGTGATGATCAAGGCGTCGGCCGGCGGCGGCGGCAAGGGCATCCGGGTGGCCTGGCATCGCCAGGACGTCGAGGAGGGTTTCCCGGCCGTCCGCGCCGAGGCTAAGGCCAGCTTCGGCGACGACCGGATCTTCATCGAGAAGTTCATCGTGTCGCCGCGCCACATCGAGATTCAGGTGCTGGGCGACAAGCACGGTCATGTCGTCCACCTGTTCGAGCGCGAATGCTCGATCCAGCGTCGCAATCAGAAGGTCATCGAGGAGGCCCCGAGCCCGCTGCTCGACGAGGCCACCCGCGCGGCCATGGGCGCCCAGGCCGTGGCCCTGTCCAAGGCCGTGAACTACGACTCGGCCGGCACGGTCGAGTTCGTCGCCGGCCAGGACAAGAGCTTCTTCTTCCTGGAGATGAACACCCGCCTGCAGGTCGAACATCCGGTCACCGAGCTGATCACGGGTCTGGACCTGGTCGAGCAGATGATCCGCTCGGCCTGGGGCGAGACGTTGGCCTTCGAACAGAAGGACCTGAAGATCAACGGCTGGGCCATCGAGAGCCGGATTTATGCCGAGGATCCCTACCGCAAGTTCCTGCCCAGCATCGGCCGCCTCGTTCGCTATGACCCTCCGGAGGAGGGACAGCATGAAGGCTATGTTGTCCGCAACGACGCCGGGGTGCGCGAAGGCGACGAGATCTCGATGTTCTATGACCCGATGATCTCCAAGCTGTGCACCTGGGCCCCGACCCGCCTGGCGGCCGTCGACGGCATGGGCCGCGCCCTGGAGGACTTCCACATCGAGGGTTTGGGCCACAACATCCCGTTCCTCAATGCCGTGATGGACCAGGAGCGGTTCCGCTCCGGTCAGCTGTCGACCAACTACATCAAGGATGAATTCCCCGACGGCTTCGGTGGGACTGAGCCCACGGCCCGGCAGATCGATATCCTGACCGCCGCCGCCGCCGCCATGCAGCGGGTCTATGCCGCGCGGGCCCGGAGCAACGCGACGATCTCCAATGGTCCGGTGCGTGACGAGTGGGTGGTGGCCGTGGGCCACGCCAAGCGTCGCGTGAAGCTGTCGGGCGAGCGCTCGCTGTCGGTCGAACTGCTCGATGAGAGCCGCACCCTGACCCTGACCGCCATCGACTGGCGGCCGGGCAAGCCGACCTTCCGCGGCGAACTCGACGGCGTGGCCTTCACCGTCCAGGTGGCCCCGGCCGCCGAGGGCTTCACCATCCGCCACCGCGCCGCCAAGGCCCGGGTGCTGGTGCTGAGCCCGCGCTCGGCCGAGTTGCACGACCGGCTGCCCGAGCGCCAGCCGGCCGACACCTCCAAGCTGGTGCTCTCGCCGATGCCGGGCCTGGTGGTCTCGATGGACGTCACCGCCGGCCAACAGGTTCGCGAGGGCGAGGTGGTCTGCGTGCTCGAGGCCATGAAGATGCAGAACATCATCCGCGCCGAGCGCGACGGCGTGGTCAAGGCCGTCAACGCCAAGGGCGGCGATCCTGTGGCGGCGGATGAGGTGCTGGTGGAGTTCGCGTAGGGCAAAGGCGCATTTCGCCAAAGCTGTGGCTGCTTGGCGACTTTCACTTGGCGACCTTGAGGCTTAGGTTCGGCCGCGAGAGTCGCTGGAGCCCTTACGCATGAACGGTCAGACGGAATGGGCGGAGCTGTTTCTGTCGTCCAACGGGCGGCTGTCGCGCACGCCGTTCCTGATCGCCTCGGCGGTCTTGATCGGCTTCGCCACCTTCTATGAGGCCCTGGCCAACTTTACGCTTCACTGGCTGACGGGCTGGTTCATCTATCCGATCCTGCTGTTCTCCGGCGCCTGCTTGCTGTCCAAGCGCCTGCATGACCGCGGCCGCTCGGGCTGGTTCGCCGCGCTGATCCTGGTGGCCGTCGTCGCCGTGTGGCCGCAGCCCGAGCACTTTCTGGATTTCGTGTTCTCGATCGTCATCCTGTGG
>JAHINZ010000052.1 GCA_018895795.1 Alphaproteobacteria bacterium | reverse complement strand
CACCTACCGGACGCTGACTGACTACTATGTGATCGGCAATTCGCTGACCCTGTCGTCCCTGGCCCTGAACTATTCGAAGACGGGCAACCCGAACTGCAACCCGGCGACCACCGCCAACTGTATCGGCATCGACAGCTCGGCGACGCCCACGGGCAATGGTCACAACTACTATGACAACCGCACCCCCTACACCCTGGTGTCGGACGCCCTGTTCGGCGAAATGTACTGGCAGGCCAATGACGACCTGAAGTTCACCCTGGGCCTGCGCCAAACCCGCGACAAGAAGGCGGTCAAGAACTACTCGACCGTTTTGCTGGCGGCGGGCACCGGCCTGACCCTGAACCCGACCAACCCCGATCAGCGCGCGCGGTTCAGCGAGATGACCGGCCGCTTCGGCTTCGACTACAAGGCGCACCTGCCGTTCACCAACGACACCCTGCTCTACGCCTTCTATTCCAAGGGCTATAAGGGCGGCGGCATCAATCCCGGCGTCCCGGCCAACTCGGTCGGCATCCAGCAGACCTTCGAGCCCGAGTTCGTCAACGCGATCGAACTGGGCACCAAGAACACCCTGCTGGGCGGCAGCCTGCTCTTCAACGCCACCGGCTTCTATTACGACTATCAAGGCTATCAGATCTCGAAGATCGTGAACCGCACCTCGGTCAACGAGAACGTCAACGCTTCGGTCTACGGCCTGGAAATCGAGTCGATCTGGTCACCGGTCTATAACCTGCGCCTGAACACCAATATCGGTTATCTGCACACCAAGATCGGCGACGGCGTCAGCTCGATCGACACGATGAACCGGACCCAGAGCAACCCGGCCTATACGGTCGTGAAGGTCGGCCCGAACGCCTCGTCCGTCGGCGCCAACTGCGTGCTCGCCACAGCGGGCGTCGCCACCATCCTCGGCGCCGGCGCCGGCGCCACCCTGCCCTTCGCCTGCACCGGCGCGGCGGCCTACCAAGGCTTCCTCGCCACGCCGGCGGCGCTCGGCGGCGCGGGTCTGCCCGCGGCGACGGCGGCCTTCCTGGCCAACGCCACCGGCCTCTATAACTACGGCGCCGGCTATTCGATCGAAGGGACCTCGGCGAAGCTGGCGGGCAACGAACTGCCCAACTCGCCGCATTGGACCGCCTCGGTCGGCGCTCAGTACACCTGGGACATCTCGGGTGGCTGGTCGGCGACCCTGCGCGGCGACTACTATCGCCAGACCGAGCAATTCGGCCGCGTGTACAACACGACCTACGACAAGCTGAACGCGTGGGAGAACGCCAACATCACCCTGAAGGTCGAAAAGCCTGAATGGGGCGTGTCGTTCGACGCCTATGTGAAGAACCTGACCAACGACACCCCGATCGTCGACGCCTACACCACCGACGACTCCTCGGGTCTGTTCACCAACGTCATCACCCAGGAGCCGCGCCTCTACGGCGTGAGCGTCACCAAGAAGTGGTAGCGGGTCGTCCCTGACGGGACGGTCTTCTCCAAGGGCGGCGGGACATCGTCCCGCTGCCCTTTTTTCTGGGCGCTGACGGACCCCGGATGATCATCCTGACGAGAAACCGTCGGGACTTAACGACTCCGCAAGGGCGTGGCGGGCAAGGTGACCGCTCACAGACGCCAGCGAAGCGGCCGCATGGAAACGCTATCTCGTCTCATTGATCGCCGCCCACCGGTCGGTCCGGACACGTCCTGCCAGGACGTCATGGCGATCTTCACGGCCGATCCCAACGCGGTGTCCGTCGCCGTGGTCGACGGCGACGCGCCTGTCGGTCTGGTCTATCGCGACGTGCTGACCGGCATGATGGCCGTGGCCGGCGATAGTCTGATGGATCGCCGGATCAGCGCGGTCATGGACGCCGGGCCTCGACTGGTCCCGGTCTCGGAAGACCTCAGCGCCTTCGTCGACGTCCTCGCCCAGAGCGCGGAGCCGCTCTTCCGCACGTCCTTCGTCGCCATAGACGACAATGGCCAGTATGTCGGCGTGGGCGGCCTGGGGTCCCTGCTCGCCTCCTATCGCCGCCGGCAGCACGAGGCCAAGGCCGCCATGGCCCTCGTCGAGCGCATGGCCACGGACATCACCAGCCACCTGGACGGCGTCCTGGCGATCACCGAACGCCTGGAGCACCAGCACCTGACGCCGGACGCCAGCGCCTTCGTCCGCGCGATCGGCGAGACCAGCCGCGACATGGGCGTCATGCTGGGCCGCGCCATCGATCTGCATCGTTCCACCTTGGGCCATCTGTCGATGGTCGCGGAGCCGGTGCGTCTGCGTGACTTGGCCGACGCTGTCGAAGCCCGCTGGTCGGCCCGCGCCGCGGAGGTCGGCTCCACCCTTCTCTTCTCCTATAACGGCGACCCTGAATGCGGCGTCGAGGTCGATAGCCATCGTCTGCTGCAGGTGTTCGACGCTCTGATCGAAAGCGCCCTGGCCAGTGGTCGCGGCGTCATCGAGGCCTGCCTGCAAGCGCGCGTCGACGCCGACGGCGTGCGTCTGGACGGCAGCGTTCGCGACAACGCCGGCAGCTCGGCCCCGAACCGCCTGGAGCGCGTGTTCAGCCCCCTGGGCGCGGCGCGTCTCGAGGACCGCACCGAAATGGCGCTGGGGGTCAGCATGGCGCTGGCGCACCGCATCATGCGCGACCTGAACGGCGCGGTGACGGCCGAGGCCAATCGCGGCGCCGGCCTTACCGTGCGCTTCGCCTTCACGGCGCCGTCCGCCCTGATCGGCGCCGCCCCCGCCGCCGAACCCATGGTCGACGCCCGGGCCGCCCATATCCTGATCGTCGACGACAACGCCACCAACCGCATGGTCGCCGAAGCCCTGTGCGACATGTTCGACTGCACCTCAGAACAGGCTGTGGACGGCGTGGAGGCCGTGGAGATGGCGCGCAGCGGGCGCTTCGATCTGATCCTGATGGACATCAAGATGCCGCGCATGGACGGCGTCACCGCCAGCCGCGCGATCCGCGAGATGCCCGGCGCCCTGGCGACCACGCCGATCGTGGCCCTGACCGCCAACGCCGATCCGGCCGACGTCCAGACCTATCTGGCGGCCGGCATGCAGGACGTGGTGGAAAAGCCGATCAAACCCGAACGCCTGGCGATTGTCCTCAACGCCCTGCTGGGCGGCGCCAAGGAAGAAGCCGCCGCCTGACGCGCGGCGACGCGGGGCAAGTCAGAAGTCACCGATCCGCGATCGAGCGGAGGCTGGCGGCAGAATGACCCGTGGTGGTCCGGCGACAGATCGAACCCGCCAAACGCTGCGGCGCGGCGCGGCGCTTTTCGCCCCTTGCGGCGCACGGCGCCTGGCCCGGCGAATCAAGGTCGGCCGCAGTGGACGACAACGTGGCCCCCGCGCACCCGCTCCGGCTAAAAATCACCTGAAATCAGTCACTTTCACCGTTTTGTCCCCATTTTGGGTACGAAACCGCCACTGGCGCGGCCTAATGCCGCGCCAGTCTTTCGCCCTTCCAAAGGTCGTGTCATTCTCGACAAACAACTGTTGGAGGCGAAAACATGGGCGAAGAAACCGAAGGCCGGCGGCCCAATCCGGTCGACCTGCATGTCGGCGGACGCGTTCGCATGCGCAGAAAACTGTTGGGCGTAAGCCAGGAGCAACTGGCCGACTCCTTGGGCCTGACCTTCCAGCAGGTCCAGAAATACGAGCGTGGCGCCAACCGCGTCAGCGCGTCGAAGCTGTACGAGATCGCCCGCACCCTGCAGGTGCCCGTCTCATTCTTCTTCGATGGTCTGGCCGATCCGCTGGCCGGTTCTGACGCCGATGAGGTCGGACTGCACGCCGAGCGCGTCGTTCAGCAGTTTCTGACCACGCCGGAAGGTTTGGAACTGGCCGAAGTCTTCCCGCGCATCGGGCGCAGTCGCGTTCGCCGCCAAGTTCTCGACCTGGTTCGGGCCATGGCCGACGAATCCGTTCGCGCCGACGCCGCCTGACACCCCGTTTTGGACGCCTTGCGAAGACCTCGATGGGGAACCGTCGAGGTCTTCGGCATTTTGAGCCTCAGCCGGCCGACGCCCGGCTCTGAGACGCCACCCAAATGTTCTTGGCGGTGCGGGCCGAAGCGTGGGTCAGGCCGCGCAAATCGTGGGTTTTGAGGACCTTGAAGCCGACCTCGCGGTTCTTTTGCCAGGCCAGCTGAACGTCATGGGCCAGACCGGCGGCCAGATCGACAAGCTGCGCCTTGGCGGGCGGCGCCACCCCGGCCAGCATCTGCACCCGCACGCCGCCTTCGGAGACATCCCGGATCACGCAGTCCCACGCAAAGGCGCCGCACAGCACCTTCCCCGACCTGTGGGTCGGGATGCGAGGCGCGCCTCGCCGATCACCTTCTCCGCCTGACGCGTACCTCGACATGATCTTATCAACGCATGGCGCGGTTAATCGGCGGTTCAAGCGGCTCATTTTATCCGCCTCGGGGACCAATTTTCCCAATTAACCACCTGAAACAACGGGACTTTTGTCATGTAGCCGACACAAGGCCCCGTCTCGCGCCCCGGCGCGCGGCTGTTAAGCTTTGCCTTGCTCTAGGCGACCGCCAGCGCGCCCGCCGGCTCGAGCGCGCCGAGCAGGTCGGACAGGATATCGGCCTCGTCCTCCAGGCCGATCGACAGCCGCACCAGCCCTTCGCCGATCCCCGCGGCGGCGCGTTCCTCGGGCGAATAGGTCGAATGGGTCATGCTGGCCGGATGCTGAATCAGGGTCTCGGCGTCGCCCAGCGACACGGCCCGACGGATCATCGTCAGGCGGTTCATCATCGCCACGCCGGCGGCATGGCCGCCCGCCAGTTCAAAGGCCATCATCCCGCCTGGCAGCGCCATCTGCCGCTGGGCCAGGTCCCGCTGCGGGAAACTGGCCAGGCCCGGATAGAACACACGGATGACCGAGGGCTGGGCTTCCAGCCAGGCGGCGATCCGGGCGGCCGACGCGCAATGCTGGCGCATGCGCAAGGTCAGGGTCTTCAGGCCCCGCAGCACCAGGAAGGCCGTGAACGGCGACATCACCGCCCCCGTCATGTCCTTGACGCCGGTCAGGCGCACGCGGGCCATGTCCTCCACGCCGCCGACCGCGACGCCGCCGATCAGGTCGCCATGGCCGCCCAGATACTTGGTGGCCGAGTGCACCACGATGTCGGCGCCCAGGGTGATGGGCCGGGTCAGCAGCGGCGTGGCGTAGGTATTGTCGACCACCAGCTTGGCCCCGCAGGCGCGCGCCACCTGGGCTGCCCCGGCGATGTCGACCAGACGCATATTGGGATTGGCCGGCGTCTCGAAATAGATGATCCGGGTTTTCGCGCTGACCGCCGCCGCCAGGGCGTCCAGGTCGGTCATGTCGACCTGGGTGACGGTGATCCCGAACCGCGAAAGCCCGTCGCGCATGAAGGCGAAGGTGCAGCCATAGAGGGTCTGGTCGGTGATCACCTCGTCGCCGGACTGCAGGAAGCTCCACATCACCGCCGTGATCGCCCCCATGCCCGAGGCGGTGGCGACCCCGGCCTCGGCGTCCTCCAGCGACGCGATGCGGCGTTCGAGAAGGTCGGTCGTCGGGTTGGAGATCCGTGAATAGAAGTGTCCGGGCCGCGTGCCGGCGAACATCTCGCCGCCCGCCTCGGCGCTGTCGAAGGCGAAGGTCGAGGTCAGGTGGACGGGGGGTGTCAGAGCGCCGTGCTCGTCGGCCGGATCATAGCCCCCATGGATCGCCCGCGTCGAAAATCCAGCTCCGCCCAGCGCGCTTGTCATGGTTCTCGCTCCCTGTTTCGGAGTGATACTGACGGCAGATGCCGTGTAGAAAATTGCCAATCCTGCCATTCAGAGCAATAGTTTTGGCAGATTCAACCCCTGAGGAGCCCTCATGGACGCCAAGGACCGGCAGATCATCCGCGAGCTGCAAAAGGAGGGACGACTGAGCAATCAGGACCTGGCCGACCGGGTGAACCTGTCGCCGTCGCCGTGCCTGCGGCGACTGCGCAACCTCGAGGCCGAGGGGGTGATCACCGGCTATACGGCCCTGGTCGACCAGAAGGCCTACGGCCTGCCGATCACCGTCTTCATCCGCGTGCGCCTGGATCGCCACGGACAGGATGTGGTCAAGGGTTTCGAGGATCAGGTGGCGCGGATCGACCAGATCCTCGACTGTTTCCTGCTGGCCGGCGGCGACGACTATCTGCTGCGCGTGATCGTCGAGAGCCTGGAATCCTATGAGGACTTCATCCGCCGCCGGCTGCACGCCATACCGGGCATCGCCTCGATCGACACCAGCTTCGCCTATGGCGTGGTCAAGCAGACGCGGGTGTTTCCGGTGGCGGGCTAGGGGCGACCGCGCGACCGCGACATATTGACCAGGGGATTGTCCAACGCTCCGGCGCACGCCATTTTCGGGTCATCGGCAGGTCCCCACCGTCGATACCCGCTGGCCGAGGATGCGTCGCTTTCCTCGGCCGGCAACTCTCCGGCGAACGCTGGATCAGCCGACGATCAACGAAGAAGAGAGCGCCGCCCTGGTGGTTGGAGTGCGCCCCATAGCCAACCCGCCCATAGTCCCAGTCGTCATACGGACGCGATTCCAAGACTGGACCGTTGATTGTCGCGATGGCCAACACAGTGGAGCCGAGGGGCGGCGATGGTCCCTGATGGCGCTCACCAACGCCTTTGGATCACGTTCGCTCGCTTCTCGCCGACGACAGGGCAAAACTCAGGCGCGCAGCTGCTGGGCCGTGAAGGAAGTCTCCGCGAACAGGCGCTGAAGAGCGTAGTCGTAGATCGCGATATCGTTCTGATTTTGTAGGATCAGTCGACGATCAGCGGCCCTCCCCAACAGATCTTCGCCTAGCTGAGCAGGGCGCGTGACATTGAGGCGGGGCAGCTCCGTCAGGCGTCCAGAAAATACTGAGCTCGCCCAGGCCATGGACTCATCTGGTTGCTCGCAAATGTAGAACCAAACCATGCGCGCGATCAGGCCGCGCGCGTCGTTCAATGTCCGCGTGGTTTCGCTCGACCAACCCGACCCGGTTAACTGCCGGAAGTGATGGTCGCACGTGTGAAGGCGCACCGCCGGTTCATCGCAAGTCACGAAGTCGTCCAGCGATAGCCGCTTGGCTAGAACAACGGCGAGGAACCTGGGATCTTTGGCCTCGGCATCGCTGATGTCCACCATGTGCCGAAAGTACCGGTATAGCGACACGATGCGATCAACGGGCCATCGAAGATTTGTGACCGCAGGGATAAACTCGCCTACCGCGCGATAGATCTCAAAACCGTAGTGACCAGCATAGAATTCGTAGCCCCGAAACGTCTCGTAGTTGCCGCCGCGAAGCCTGTGCTCGGCAGCATCATTCTCGATACGCGGGCAGCGACGCTCGCGCGGAAATAGAGCGCTGAGGGCATCGACAGCGGATGTTCCGCCCGCCTTGGGGTTGTGAAAAAAGAAAATCCGATGGGGCATTGGATCTATTGCCTCACGACGCCGTGGCTGAGTATCGGCGTCGCTGCCGGGCGAGCCGCTATTGAAAAAGCGAACTTCAGTAAGTTCAGTATTTGCAGGTAAAGACTGAAGTAACCATGCGACAGATTACCGTACCCGCCGGACCGAACGGGCGCTGGGGCCCAGAGCCGAACCGTGCGGCAGCAAAAGTCAGGCGCAGCCGCTCGCTTGGGGGAGGTCAAGCGTGGCATCGTGCGTATTGTTGATGCAATTGTTGAGAGCGCAGGCAACGAAGCGATGAAAGCTCGCCTCAAGGCGTTGGACGAAGAGCGGCCTGTCATCACCCTTCATCCCGGCGCTCCCAAGCGTTACCCTGCAAGGGTCAAGCGCCTACCGGAAACGTTGGACCAGATCACGACATGCCCGACCCGAGCCCGACGGGAACTGATCGACGCCGGTCGCGGTCTGGTCGAAAAGATAGAGATCATCCCGCTCACACCCGAGCCGGAGGTCCCATCGACGTCGTGCTGGATGGGATTTTGGCCCGCTTCATGGAGCCGCCAAAACAGCCCGCGAACTCAGGGTTGGCCGGCCTGGTGGTTGGAGGCGGGATCGAACCGCCGACCTGTGGGTTATGAATCCACCGCTCTAACCATCTGAGCTACCCAACCGCGCCAGGGCGGAGCGGCGTCATACGCCCAAGAGGCCGGAGCATCAAGCCCGCAAGCGTGATCCCCGGGCCTCGGATCCCCGCCGTATCGGCCGGGGCCTAGGCGCCGCGCCGGGCCGGCTCGAGCATCCCGTCGACCACCGCTTCCAGCCGCCGGGCCAGTCGGGCCGAGCCGTAGTCGCGCAACACCCCCTCGCGCGCTTTCTCGCCCATCACCCTGGCCCGCTCGGGGTCGGCGATCACCGCGGCCAGGGCGTCAGCCAGGGCTTCGGGGTCGTCGGGGGGAACGAGACGACCGGTCTCGCCGTCAACGATCATCTCGACCGGGCCGTCGATGGCCGACGAGACCACGGGCAGACCGACGGCCATCGCTTCCAGCAGGGTCAGCGGGAACCCCTCCTGGTGGGACGGGAAGGCGAACAGGTCGCCGCTGGCCAGGAAGCCCGACACATCGACTGTCCAGCCGGTCAGGCTGACGGCGACGCCCAGATCCAGCTCGGCGATCAGATGTTCCAGGGCCGCGCGCTCGTCGCCTTCGCCGGCGATGTCGCACACCACGTCCAGGCCGCGGGCCCGCAGCAGCCCGATGGCGCGGATCAGAATGTCGAAACCCTTCTTGGGATGCAGCCGCCCGGCGGCGACCACCCGGATCGCCGTGCCCGGAGCCGCGAAGGGGTGGGCCTGGGCGGTCGGCTCGGCCACCGCGTTGGGCACGAAGTGCGCCTGCCCCGGCGGCACGCCCCGCGCCACCGCCAGCTCGGCCAGATGCCGCCCCACGCACAGATAGTGGGTGTCGGCCACCACGTCGAACACCGGCTTGTGCACACAGACGGCGCGAACGACGCCGACCGGCGCGAGCCGCGCGAACAGCCGCGCCGGGCGTTGGCCGTGGCTCAGGATCAGGGTGGGCCGAACCTGCTGGACCAGGCGCCGCGCCGCGCCGACCGTCCAGGGATCCCAGTCGGTGAAGGCCGGCATGGCCTCCAGAGGCGGCGTCCGCGTCGCCTCGGCGTCGGCGACCGCCCCGCCGCGCCGGACAACGCCCGTGCACACGCCGCCGCTCTTGGCGGCATAGGCTTCCAGGATCGGCTGGTAGTCGAGGAAAACGCGCTCCAGACCGCCCAATCCCTTGCCCAGCATGGCGTGAAGGATATTGGTCAAGGGCGGGCTCCGATGCGGTGAGGCGCGCGGACCATCTGCGGACGGGTGGATCGTGTCAACGTGGCGCTCACTTGGGTGACTCGCTCTCAAACGGGGGCGGCCCGGCTCTCACTGCCGGACTTCGATCCGGGTCCCCGGGGTTGTCGAAAAAGCCGGGGTAGCGCCTAGTCCAGCAACCGCGCGGCCACCGTTTCGCCGATCGCCAGCGAGCTGGTCAGGCCGGGGCTCTCGATCCCGAACAGGGCCATCAAGCCCTCCAGACCATGATCTTCGACCCCGCTCAGCTGGAAGTCCGGCTGCGGCTCGCCCGCGCCGTGCAGCTTGGGCCGCACGCCGGCATAGTCGGCCGACAGCGCGCCCTCGGGCAGGGCCGGCCAGAATTTTCGGATATAGGCCGCGAACACCTCGGCCTTGGCCGGATCGACCGAATAGTCCGGCTCTGGAACAAATTCCAGGTCGGGCCCGAACACCGCCTGGCCGCCCAGGTCATTGCGATAATGCGTACCCAGGGCCCCAGGGATCGGCGGCGGATAGATCAAATGCTGGAACGGCGCCTTGCCGGTCAGCCGGAAATAGACGCCCTTGCCGAAATAGCCCTTGGGAATGCGATCAGCCGGATAGCCGTCGATCCGCCCCGCCACGGCCTGGGCCGACAGGCCCGGGGCGGTGATCAGCAGGCGACAGGTCAGGCTGGTGGGCTCGACCCCGCCGGCCCGCACAGAGAAGCCGCCGCCGACCAAGGCTTCGGCGCCCTCGAACGGCGTGGCGATCACCACCGCCCCGCCGGCCGCCTCGATCTCGCCCTGCAGGGCCAGCATGTAGCCGTGACTATCGAACACGCCGCTTTCCGGCGACAGCAAGGCGGCGTGGGCGTTCAGGCCCGGCTCCAGCGCCCTGGCCTGCGCGCCGGTCAGCCGCGCCATGCCCTCGACATCGTTCTCCAGCGCCTGAACCATGATGTCGTCCAGCCGCGAGACCTCTGCCTCGCTGGTGGCCACCACCAGCTTGCCGCACTTCTTGTAGGAAACATTGTGCCGGTCGAGGAAGCCATACAGGGCTCGTCGCCCCTGGACGCATAGCCGCGCCTTCAGCGATCCCGACGGATAGTAGAGCCCGCCGTGCACGACCTCGGAATTGCGCGACGACACGCCCTGGCCGATATGGCCCTGCTCTTCCAGCACCGCCACGACCAGGCCGCGCTGGGACAGGGCGTAGCCACAGGCCAGGCCGACGGCGCCGGCCCCGATGATAACGGCGTCGAAATCGAAAACCTCGGTCACGCGTCGGCGGCCCGCGCCTTCAGGTCCGCCAGCATTTCGGACAGGGAGATGTTGCCCGCGACCTTCTCGGCCGGCTCGAACTCCTCATCGACCAGTTCGTCGAGCAAGGCCTCCAGCTCTTCCGAGCCCCCGACAATGTCGGCGGCGCGGCGATAGTTGAGCTCCGCCAACTCGGCGGCGACGCCCTCTTCGAGCGAGGCGAATTCGCCGCGCTCCACCCGCGCCTGCAGATCGGCGGCGTCTTCGGCGGTCAGTTGCACCAGGATCGGACTGGCTTTGGTCGGCTTGCTCATGGCGCAAAGTCTAACACGAACGCCCCGCTGCGCCACACTCGGCGCGCCTTGGTTGACAGTCTCGCGCGCCGTCGGCGAAGGTCAGACCAATGGCACGCCGCGCCTGACCAACAAGGCCGCGTCCAGGGGGGACTCAAGGATGGACCACGCCACGCCGGCCGCGCCCGCGCGCAACGCCCTGATCGACACCTTGCGGGCCTTCGCGCTGATCGGGGTGTTCATGGTCCACATGTTCGAGCAGTTCGAGATCTACTGGGTCTCGCCGCAGGAAAATCTGACCCACGCCCTGATCACCACCCTGATGATGGGCAAGGCGTTCTCGCTGCTGGCCCTGTGCTTTGGCCTCAGCTTCTTCCTGCTGATGGATCGGGCCGCGCAGCGCGGCGAGGATTTCTCCAGGCGCTTCATCTGGCGGATGCTGCTGCTGGCCCTGATCGGCATGGCGCATGGCCTGATCTATCGCGGCGACATCCTGGTGGTGCTGGCCCTGCTGGGCATCCCGCTGATCCCGTTTTATCGCGCCCCCACCAAGGTCTTGGCCGGCGCGGCGGCCCTGTTCCTGCTGCAGCCCTGGATGTGGGTGCAGATCGCGGTCGCCGCCTCGGGCGCGCCGTGGGCCAACACCTCGCCGCACCATTGGACCGATCCGGCCCTGGCGATCTACCAGACCGGCGACCTCGCGGCGGTGCTGAAGACCAACCTGTTCGAGAGCCAGCTGACCAAGTGGTGGTTCTTCATCGAGACCGGACGCCTGAGCCAGGTGCTGGGCCTGTTCCTGATCGGCCTGATGCTGGGTCGGAACGGGTTCTTCGACACGCCCCAACGCTTCGTCGTCCAGCGGCGCGTCGCCCTGGCCGTGTTGTCGGCGGCCGCCCTGGCGCTGCATCTGGCCAAGCCGCATCTGACCGCCCTGCTGCCCGAGACGCCCGCCCCCGGCATGGCCCGCGTCGCGGCCGGCAACCTGCTGGGCGGCTGGTTCGACGTGACGGTGATGGGGACCTATGTGCTGCTGATCGTCGAGGCCTATCAGGGCTTCGCCGGCCAGGCCCTGCGGCTGCTGGCGCCGATGGGGCGCATGACCCTGACCTTCTATGTCACCCAGTCGCTGATCTGGGTCCCGGTGTTCTACGGCTTTGGCCTGGGCGCCTGGAAGACCCTGCCGCAGTCCACCGCCCTGTGGCTGGGCGTCGGCTATCTGGTCATCCAGGTCACGATCGCCCAGCTGTGGTTCCGGCGCTTCGTCTATGGCCCGCTGGAATGGGCCTGGCGGGCGGCGACCTATCGGACGTGGAGCGTGCCGTTCGTTAGGCGGGCTTGATAAGCCGCTCTTCCCGGCGAAAGCCGGGACCCAGATCGAACCCACTGAAGGCAACCAGATTGGCGCGGCCCGAGGCGAACCTCCCTAGACGCCCAGGCTGAATCTGGGCCCCGGCTTTCGCCGGGGAGAGCGGCTGCGAGGTCACCCCGCCCACTGCCCCCAGAGCTTGGCCTCTTCGGCCTTGGCCTTGACCACCGACGCGTCCTTGACGCGGCCGTAGCCGCGGATGGCCTGCGGGATCTCGGCGATCTTGACGGCCAGGGGCAGGCTCTCGGGCCGCAGACCGGCTGACAGGCGATCGAGCGTGACCTCGTAGTCCGCCATCAGGCCGCGCTCCATCTTGCGCTCCTCGGTCTGGCCGAAGATGTCGAAGGCGCCGCCGCGCAGGCCCTTCATCCTGGCCATCAACGGGAAGGCGTAGTCGAGCATCCAGCCGCCGAAGGCGATCTTCTTGGGCTTGCCGTCGGGACCCTTGGGCGCGATCAGCGGCGGGGCTAGCCAGACCTTGGCCTTGCCACCCTTGAACGTCCCGGCCAGCTCGGCCGCGAAGCGACCGTCGGTATAGAGCCGCGCGACCTCGTACTCATCCTTGTAGGCCATCAGCTTGTAGAGGTTGACCGCCGCCGCCCGGGTCAAGGGCAGCTCGCCGGCCATGCCGCTGACCGTGATCTCGGCGGCCCGCACCTTGGCCACCTTGTCGGCGTAGCGCCGGGCGTAGGCGGCGTTCTGATAGGCGATCAGCTCGGCCGTGCGTTTGGCGATCAGCTCGTCCAGCGGCATCGTCTCGGGGGTGGCGACGGCCGGGGCCTGTGGGCCGGCGGCCGAAGGATCATGCGCGATCCGGCGACCCAGCTCGAAGGCCTGCAGATTGGCCTCGGCCGCGACGCCGTTCAGTTTGATGGCGCGATAGAGGGCGCGGCTGGACACCGGGATCGCCCCGCGCTGCCAGGCGAACCCGACCATGATCATGTTGGCGTAGATGGCGTCGCCAAATTCGCGCTCGGCCAGGTACTGGGCCGGACAGGCGTCGAAGCTCTTGGTGGCCGCCTTGACCCGGCGGGCCATGGCGCCGCTGTCGAACTTGACGTCGCGGCTGGTGACGAAGTCGGCGGTGGGGGCGAAGTCGCTGTTGCCGAAGGCGGCGGTGCGATCCTTGGCGTATAACGACAACCCTTCCGGCGAGGCGGCGACCAACAGGTCGCAGGCGATCAGCACGTCGGTGCTGGCGGCCGGCACCCGGCCGCCGACCACGGTGTCTTCCGTCTCGCCGATCTTGACGTGGCTGAACACCGAGCCGCCCTTCTGGGCCAGGCCGGTCATGTCGACGACGCTGCCCGAACGCCCGTCGATATGGGCGGCCATGGCCAGGATCGAGGCGACGGTGGTGACGCCGGTGCCGCCGACGCCGGTGAACAGGATCTTGCGCACGCCCACCAGGGGCTCGAACTCGGGCAAGGGCGTCGAGTCGGCCGTCAGGGCGGCGGGGGCCTTGGCGGTCTGGGCGTTCTCGGCCCCCTCCAACATGATGAAGGACGGGCAGAAGCCGTCGACGCAGCTGTAGTCCTGATTGCAGCTGGACTGGTTGATCTTGCGCTTGCGGCCAAATTCGGTGGCCAGGGGCTCGACCGAGACGCAGTTGGACTTCACCGAGCAGTCGCCGCAGCCTTCGCAGACCAGCGGGTTGATGAACACGCGCTGGGTCGCCTTGGCCAGGGTGCCGCGCTTGCGGCGGCGGCGCTTTTCGGTGGCGCAGGTCTGATCGTACAGCAGCACCGTCGTGCCGACCGTGTCGCGCAGCATCTTCTGCACGCTCATCAACTCGGAGCGCGGGAACACTTCTACGCCGGGGGCCAGGTCCTTGACGTCGGCGTAGCGCTCGAGCTCGTCGACGACGATGACGGTCTTGGTCACGCCCTCGGACGCCAGCTGGCGGGTGATCTGGGCGGGGGTGAAGCCGCTCTCGGCCTTCTGGCCGCCGGTCATGGCGACGGCGTCGTTGAACAGCAGCTTGTAGGTGATGTTGGCCTTGGCGGCGATCGCGGCGCGGATGGCCAGCGAGCCGGAGTGGTTGTAGGTGCCGTCGCCCAGGTTCTGGAACACGTGCTTTTCGGTGGTGAACGGCGCCGCGCCCACCCAGGTCAGACCCTCGCCGCCCATATGGGTGTTCAGGTCCGTCGCCGGGTCGTTGAAGCCGGCCATGTAGTGACAGCCGATGCCGGCGAGCGCCCGAGAGCCTTCCGGCAGCTTGGTCGAGGTGTTGTGCGGGCAGCCCGAGCAGAAGAACGGCTTGCGGGCCTGGTCGGCGGCCAGGCTGACGGCGGCGACGCCGGCGGCCGAGACCCGGTCCAGATAGGCGCGGGCCCGTTCCATGTGCGGCCCGTCGGGCAGGCGATCATAGATGGCCAGGGCGATTTCGGCGACCGACAGCGAGCCCAGCTCCGACAGCAGCGGGTGATGATGCTCATCGGTCTTGCCGATGATCCGCGGGCGGGCCTGCGCGGGCAAATCATAGAGCGCGGCGCGCGCCTGGGGCTCGATCAGGCCGCGCTTGTGCTCGATGACCATCAGGGTCTCGAGGCCGGCGGCGAAGGCGCGGATGCCCAGGGGCTCCAGCGGCCAGGGCATGCCGACCTTGTAGATCGAGACGCCCAGATCGGCGGCTTCCTGCAGGCTCATGCCCATGGCCGTGAAGGCCTCCAGCACGTCCTTGTAGGCCTGGCCCTGGCAGACGATGCCCAGACGGGCCTTGCCGACCCGCACGTGGGAGGCGCCCAGCACCACCCGGTCAATATGGTTGGCGCGGGCGAAGGCCAGGGCGGCGGGGATCTTGTGAAGACGGAGGCGGCGTTCCTTCTCCATCGGCTGATCCTTCAGCCGGATGCCCAGCCCGCCGGGCGGCATCGGAAAGTCGGGGAGGATGACCTGGTGACGGTCCAGCGAGACGTCGATGGTCACGCCGCTATCCATGGTGTCGGCCAGGGCGATCATGCCGGTCCACAGACCCGTGAACCGTGACATGGCGATGCCCATCAGGCCGTAGTCGAGCACTTCCTGCACGTCGGCCGGCGACAGCACCGGGATCTCGAAGTCCTGAAAGGCGAATTCCGACTGCGACGGCAGGGTCGAGGACTTGCAGGCGTGGTCGTCGCCGGCCACGGCCAGGACGCCGCCGGTCGGGAAGCTGCCGGCGAAATTGGCGTGCTTGAAGACATCGCCCGTGCGGTCGACGCCGGGCGCCTTGCCGTACCACATGCCAAACACGCCATCGTAGGTGGCGCCTTCGAAGAGATTGACCTGTTGCGTACCCCAGATTGAGGTAGCAGCGAGGTCTTCGTTCATGCCTGGATGGAACACCGT
>JAHINZ010000051.1 GCA_018895795.1 Alphaproteobacteria bacterium | reverse complement strand
GCTATCTGAAGGCCAATATCGACGCCGCCGTCGGCGACGTGCCGGTCACCGGCAATTTCGGCTTCCAGCTGGTCAATACCGACCAAAGCTCAACGGCTCTGGGCGCCAGCGGCAGCGGGGCGGGCGTGACCCGCGCCAACCTGTCGGGCGGCAAGACCTATGTCGACTTCCTGCCCAGCATGAACCTGCAGTTCCGCCTGCCCAACGAGCAGTCGCTGCGCTTCGCCCTCTCGCGCACCCTGGCCCGTCCCCGCATGGACCAGATGCGCGCCAGCAAGACGTTCAGCTACGACGCGGCCAAGGCGGGTTCGACAGACGTGAACTTCTCGCCGTGGAGCGGCAAGGGCGGCAATCCCGAGCTGGAGCCCTGGCGCGCCAACTCCGTCGACGTCTCCTACGAGAAGTATTTCGGTCGTCAGGCCTATGTCTCGCTGGCGGCGTTCTACAAGGACCTGAAGACCTACGTTTACGACGAGAACGTGGTATTCGACTTCACCGGCTTCCCCACGGGCGGAAATCTTGAGCCGGCGATCCGCAAGGGTATCGTCACCACGCCGCAAAACGGCAAGGGCGGGTCGATCAAGGGCGTTGAATTCGCCGCCTCGATCCCTGGCGGCCTGCTCACGCCGGCCCTTGACGGCTTCGGCGCCCAGTTCAGCGCCTCGAGCACCAAGAGCTCGATCCAGCCCAACGCCGGCGATCCGACCCAGGAGATCCCGGGTCTGTCGAAGACCGTGGCCAACCTGACCGTCTATTACGAGAAGCACGGCTTCTCGGCTCGCGTCAGCGAGCGCTATCGCTCCAAGTTCCTGGGCGAAGTTTCGGGCTTCGGCAACGGTCGCAACTATCGGATGGTCAAGGGCGAGACCATCGTCGACGGCCAACTCGGCTACAGCTTCACCGACGGTCCGCTGGACGGTCTGTCGGCCCTGTTCCAGGTCAACAACCTGACCGACGAGCCCTTCACCACCTATCAGGGCGAAGAGCGCCAGGTCATCGACTTCCAGCGCTACGGCCGCACCTATCTCGTGGGCCTCAGCTACAAGTTCTAGACCCTTCTTTTTCCACCCCCAAAGACCTGAACCCCTGCCGGTCCTGCCCGGCGGGGGTTCTTTTTGTGACGGACGCGATAACGTCGGCGCGGGAGGGCGATCATGAGCGACCAGCGCATCAGACAGGTGGTCATCGTCGGCGGCGGCACGGCCGGCTGGATGGCGGCCGCCACCTTGGCCAAGACGCTCGACCGCTCGGTCGCCATCCGCCTGGTGGAGTCCGACGAGATCGCCACCGTCGGCGTCGGCGAGGCGACCATCCCGCAGATCAAGCTGTTCAACAGCGTGCTGGGCCTGGACGAAGATGACTTCGTCCGCGAGACCCAGGCCACCTTCAAGCTGGGGATCGAGTTCGTCGACTGGGGCAAGCCCGGCGACCGCTATCTCCACGCCTTCGGCGCGGTCGGCAAGGACCTGGGCCTGATCCCCTTCCATCACTATTGGCTGCGGCATCGCCAGGCGGGCGGCGACAGCAGCCTTTGGGACTATTCGCTCAACGCCCAGGCGGCCGGCGACAACCGGTTCGGGCGCTTGGCCTCCGTCGGCCAGACCCGGCTTCCCGGCCTGGCCTACGCCTTCCATTTCGACGCGGCGCTCTATGCCCGCTATCTGCGCCGCTACGCCGAGCAGCGGGGCGTCGTTCGCACCGAGGGCAAGATCCAGAGTGTCGCGCTGCGCGAGCCGGACGGCTTTGTCGCCGCCGTGGTTCTGGACAGCGGCGAGGCCGTGGGCGGCGACCTGTTCATCGACTGCTCGGGTTTCCGGGGCCTGCTGATCGAGGGGGCTTTGAAGACCGGCTACGAGGACTGGTCCCACTGGCTGCCCTGCGACCGCGCCCTGGCCGTGCCTTGCGGACGGACCGCCCCGCTCCTGCCCTATACGCGGTCAACGGCCCGAACGGCGGGCTGGCAGTGGCGCATTCCGCTGCAACATCGCACCGGCAACGGCCTGGTCTATTGCAGCCGCCATCTGAGCGACGACGAGGCCGCCGCGACCCTGCTGGCCAATCTGGACGGCGAAGCCCTGGCTGATCCCCGCCCGCTGAAGTTCGTCACCGGTCGGCGCAAGCGGTTCTGGAACCGCAATGTCGTGGCGCTGGGCCTGGCGAGCGGCTTCATGGAGCCCCTGGAATCGACCAGCATCCATCTGATCCAGTCGGGCCTGAGCCGGCTGATCAGCCTGTTCCCCGACAAGCGGTTCAGCCCTGCCCCGATCGACGAATATAATCGCCAGGCCGGGATCGAGTTCGAGCGGATCCGCGATTTCCTGATCCTGCACTACAAGGCCACGACACGAACCGACACGGCGTTCTGGCGCGACTGCGCGGCCATGGCGATCCCTGACACCCTGGCCCGCAAGATCGACCTGTTCGCCCAGGCCGGCCGCCTCTATCGCGAGGACGAGGACCTGTTCGCCGAGGTCAGCTGGCTGCAGGTCCTGCTGGGCCAGGGGATTGAACCTCTCGGTCACCACCCGCTGGCCGACGGCCTGAGCGACGATCAACTGGCGGGATTCCTGGACGACCTGCGCCAGATCCTCGGCGGCGCGGCCCGCGCCCTGCCCGACCACACCGCGTTCATCGCCCGCCACTGCCGCGCCGCTTCGCTCTGAGGACGCGCCGCGACGAAATGGCTCATTAAGGTTGTTGCGGGATGCTCCTGCGCGACTTTGGAGAGCCCCGATGGTTACGACGCCCAAGCCCTTGAAAGCGCTGCTCGCGATGACGGCCGCCGCCGTCTTGCTGAGCGCCTGCGCCAGCGCCGACGACGTTCGGGCCCTGCGTCAGCCGGCCATGCCGCCGGTCGCCGTCGCCAAGGCCTCGCCGCACAAGTCTTTCTTCCGCAACGTCTCGATCCAGGAGGTCGAGGGCGCGCCGGAGTTTCGCTGGTTCGACGGCGGCGCGATCATCACCACGCGCCCGACCCGGGTGCAGGTGGTCGAAACGCTAACCCAACATCTGGACCGCGCCGACATGCTGGCCCGCAGCCGGCTGGATGGCGAATATATGCTCTATGTGCGGTTCGATGAGCTGCACGGTCCTAGCGTCTGGCTGGGAACCGACAAGCTGGCCTCGGCCAGGGTCACCTTCAGCCTGGTGCGCTGGCGCACCGGCGAGCTGGTCAAGCAATCCACCGTCGAGACCAGCTATCGCGCGGCGTGGACGGGCTTCACGCCCGAAATGACCCGCGCGGCGCTGGCCGGTCCGCTAGGCGCCTCCAAGGACGCGGTGCTGGCGCCGCCCGGCGGCGGACTGCTGGGTCTGGCCCTGGGCTATTACGTCAACCAGAACCTGGTGGTCTCGATCGCCGACGCGCCCTATGCCGGTCTGGTCGGCGCCAACGAAGCCGCCAAGATCGGCGGTCCCGATCGCGCGCCGGCGGGCTTCGCCTCCGCCTTCGCCACGGCGGCGGCGGTCGGCGGAGCCAGCGGTCGTTTCAGCGATCTTGAAGCCATGCTGGCCGGCGGCGCGATCACCGCAGCCGGCGCGGCGGCCGGTCCGGTTCCGGCCGCGCGGCCGATCTCGGCCGGCGGCGAGATCACCACCGCCTTCGCCGGCCGCGCCCGCCGGCTGGCGGCCACGCGAGGCCTGCTCGACCTGGCGTTCGACCAGTTCATGGCCGAGCTCAGCACCGACGGCTCGGTCAACTACAAGACCGCCGTCTCCTGCGCCGCCCTGAACGGCGACAGCGGCAGGGGGCCCTATCTGCGCGAGACGGCCTCGGCCTATGCGGTGAACTGCCCAGGGTCTCGTTATAATGAAAGCAAGACCCAGCAGATCTATCCCTACCGGGCGTCCAACGTCAGACCTTGATGCTCATCGCCTTCATGAACCGCATGATCTCCAGCGGCGACATGGCGGCGGTGTCGACATCGATCAGCACACGGGAAATCTTGCCCTGGAACGGGTTGGGGCCCTCATAGGCGCGCGAGACCCGGTTGCCCTGGTCCGAGCCGACGCAGAACCCGTCATAGCCCGGGGCGAACAGCACGCGCTCGAACTTGTGCTCGGCGACCTTGCGACCGTTCACGTAGAGCGCGCCGCGCCCTTCGAAGGGGCGTGAGGTCATGGACTGCTGATACTTCACCTTGACCGGACCGCGCGGCAGCCGGTCGGGCGCGGCTATGACCTCGCTCCAGGGCAGCAGGCTGGTCTCGTAGATCAGCCGCCCCTTGTCGATGTACAGCACATAGCCCGCCGGCAGCGAGCCATGGGCGATCAGCACCCCGTCCTCGTCGCCCTTGGGGCGTGAGAGCTCCACCTCGATCGAATGCGACAGGCCACAGACGATCGGCGAGACGTCGGTCGAGATCGGGTCGATGGGCGGCCGGATGTCCCAGCGCTTGCGCAGCTTGGCGCCCCGCTGCTGCACCAGTTTCAACAGCAGGGGTCGGTCGTCCAGCGGCAGCACGTCATAGGCCGCGGCCGCCTTGTCCCATTTGCTCCGCAGCCGCGCGGCGACCTCGGGGTGGTCGGCCGAGACGTCGCGCAGCTCATTGGGATCATGGGCTGTGTCGTAGAGCCCCCAGTGGTCGTCCTCGAACGCCTTGCCGCGTTGGTGCTGGGCGACCAGGCGCCAGCTGCCCTCTTCGAAGGCGCGGAACCCGCCCAGTTCGTAATATTGCTCGGTTCGGGTCGCGACCTGGGGCGAGGCGAAGGTCTTGGCGACGCTGGCGCCTTCCAGCGGCTTCTGTGCTTCGCCGCGATAGAGCTCCGGGCGCTGCACGCCGCAGGCGTCCAGCACGGTCGGATACAGATCCACCACGTGAACGAACTGCTTTCGCACCCCGCCCTTGTCGGCCACGCCCTTGGGCCAGGCGACGATCAGCGGATCGGCGACACCGCCCAGCGAGGTATATTGCTTGTACAGCCGGTAAGGCGTGTTGGAGGCGTTGGTCCAGCCGATCGGATAGTGCGGAAACGTGCCGTCCTCGCCCATGGTGTCGTACAGGGCCAGGGCTTCGGCTTCGGAGGCGGGGCGACCGAAGGCCGGCCCGAAGACGTTGGGCGTGCCGGTCTCGGTGCCTTCCGCCGAGGCCCCGTTGTCGGAGAACACGACGACCAGGGTGTTTTCGCGCAGGCCCATGGCCTCCAGCTCGGCCATGACCCGGCCGATGGCCCGGTCCGCGCCGGTGACCATGCCGCCGAACACCTCCATGTAGCGAGCATAGAGGCGCTTCTGATCGGCCGTGAGCTCGGCCCAGGGCTTGGCGCCGGGCGACAGAGGCGGCAGCGGCGTCTCGGCCGGCATCAGGCCCAGGCTCTTCTGACGCTCCAGCCTGTGCTTGCGGATCTCGTCCCAGCCGGCTTCGAACCGCCCCTTATAGAGGTCGCGATCGGCGGCCTTGGCCTGCAGCGGCGAATGGGCCGCGCCAAAGGCCAGCTGCATGTAGAACGGCTTGTCGGGCGCCATGGCCTTCTGGGTGTGCAGATAGGTGACAGCGCGCTCGGCCAGGTCATCGGAGAGATAGTAGTTGTCGCCGCCGGTCTCGACCCGCGCCGTGCCTTCGTACAGGGCGCCCGGGTGGAAGTGGTCGCTGGAATGACCTTGATACCAATAGGCCCGCTCGAAGCCCCGGTGGGTCGGCCAGTTGTGGTAGGGCCCGTTCGCGCCGCCATGCTCGGCGTTGTTGACGTGCCATTTGCCCAGCAGGAAAGTCGACCAGCCGGCCTCGACCAGCACCTCGGCGAGGGTGGCGTTCTGGCGGGTCAGGTCGCCGCGATAGCCCGGATAGCCGGAATCGATGTCCGCCAGCCAGCCCATGCCGGCCGAGTGATGGTTCAGCCCGGTTAGCAAGGCGGCGCGGGTGCACGAGCACATCGCCGTGGTGCGGAAGTTGGTGTAGCGCAGCCCCGCCCCGGCCAGGGCGTCCAGCGACGGGGTGATCAGCTCGCCGCCGTAGCAACCCAGATCGGCGAACCCGACGTCGTCGAGGATGATCACCACCACATTCGGCGCGCCCGCCGGGGCCTTGGTCTCCTCGGCCTGGGCGGGTCGGGAGTCCTTGAACGAGGTCGCGATCTTGGCGGGCTTGCCCTTGCCCACCGCCTTGGGCGTGGCGATCGAGCTGGTCGCCGACTTGATCGCCGCGCCGCCGACCGCGACCACCGCCGCGCCGCCGATGCCGACCCCGGCGCCCAGCAGCAGCGAACGCCTGTCGATCTTGGGTTTGTTGTCGTCGGTCATGGATCGTCTCCGAAAGCATCCGCGCGGTGGGCGGCGACGGTGAGCGTGTTCAGGCCTGGGCGCGGCCCAGGGTGCGATAGCCCAGGCCCATGATCGCCAGCAGGACGGCCTCGACGACCATCGGTTGGATCAGGGCGGGCGAGGGTCCGGTGATCGCCAGCGATACAAAGCGGCCCGTTAGGGCGACGCCGATCAGCATCAGCGGCGCTGTCAGCAGGTCGCGGCGATTGCGCAGGGCCGCCAGCAGAGCCAGGGCGCCGGCGGCGCCGAAGAAGCCGCCGAGATCGGCTCGAAGGGACGCCAGCCCCAGATCGCCCATGGGCTGAAGGCCTAGCTTGCCGGCCAGCGCCACGGGCCGGATCCAGAACCCGACGGCCATCAGCAGCGCCAGGAGGCCCGCCGCCCCGACCAGGGTCCGCGTCAGTTTCTGCATCGATCCGCCCCAACTCAATTATTGTGGCATGCTAACTGCCATTTTAGCTCAATGGCAAGATGGACCGCGTCGATTTAGGCGATATAGTAGCACTTAGGGTGCCACTACCCAATCAGAGCACCCCATGGGAGAGACCGCGATGACCCTGGCCTATGACCTCTACTGGTCCTTCCGCTCGCCCTATTCGTACATGATCACCCACCGCCTGACGGCGCTGGAGCGCGAGTTCGACGTGGTCGGAAACATCCGCCCGGTCTATCCGCTGGCCGTGCGCACGCCGGAGTTCTTCGAGACCCGCGACCCCCTCTGGTTCAGCTATTTCATGCAGGACATCTATCGCGAGGCGGCGTTCCTGGGCCTGCCGTTCCGCTGGCCGATCCCCGATCCGGTCAAGATGGACTTCGCCACCCGCACCTATCCCAAGGACCAGCCGCACATCCATCGCCTGACCCATATGGGCGTGGCCGCGGCCGAGCTGGGACGCGGCCTGCCGTTCCTCACCGAGGTCAGCCGGGTGATCTGGAGCGGCGAAGTCGACAACTGGCACGAGGGCGACCACCTGGCCCGCGCCACCGAGCGGGCCGGTCTGGACGCGGCGGCCTTGACGCGGGTCGTCGACGAGCAGGCCGAGCGTCTGGCCGCCATCGTCGAGCACAGCCAGATCGCCCAACGCGCGGCGGGCCACTACGGCGTGCCGATGATCGCCTTCAACGGCGAGGCCTTCTTCGGCCAGGACCGATTCGACCAGTTCAAGTGGCGGTTGGACCAGCAGGGCTTGCAGGCGCGCGCCTGACCGCGATCATCAGCGCCAGCGCCTGAGCGGCCAGCAAGATCAGGTTGAACGGCTGGCCCGGCACGGTGACCGGCAAAGGCCGCCAGAGATAGAGATTGGCGACCGCCAGCAGGGTATCGAGGGTCTGCATCGCCAGAAACAGGCCCAGCAGATCGCGGCGACGCGCCACGACATAGAGTTCGAAAACCCCCTTGGCGATCTGGGCCAACCCCAGGGTCGCGAACAGCGACAGGATCGTTTCCCGGCTGGTCGAGAGGTCCAGGCCGGCGATCGATCCCGCGCCGCCATCGGGCGCGAACGCGTGGATCGCCCCGCGTCCCAGATTGATCAGGCCCATCAGGCCTAGCACCACCAACGGGATCCAACGCATTGTATGGCTCTCATCCAACGGGCGGGATCGCCTCGCGATCCCATCTAGCGGCACGTACAATGTCAATATATACTCCAGACAACAACGGACGAAAAGTCAGGCGATCTGAGGGGAGCTCGGGATGCGTATTCTGAAGTGGACGGGAATTATTCTGGCGGTTCTGGCGGCGGCGCTGACCGGCGCCTGGTTCAGCCGCGAGTATATCATCCTGCATATCGGAGCGTGGATGGCGCCCAAGGCGGCGGCCAACCGACCCGTGCCTTGGCAGGCCGGTCCGCCCGCGGGGGCCCTGCCCCCCGGCCAGCGCCCGCCCAACATCATCTTCATCCTGGCCGACGACCTGGGCTATAATGACGTTAGCCTCAATGGCGGCGGCATCGCCGGCGGCGTGGTCAAGACCCCCAATATCGACGCCATCGCCCAAGGCGGCGTGGACATGACCAACGGCTATGCCGGCAACGCCACCTGCGCGCCCTCGCGTGCGGCGCTGATGACCGGCCGCTACCCGACCCGCTTCGGCTTCGAGTTCACGCCTACCCCGGTGGGTTTCTCACGCCTGGTCGGCACCTTCCGCTCGCCGGGGTCCCTGCACCCGCCGCACTTCGCCCGCGAGCTGGCCAAGGACGTTCCGCCGATGGACGAACTGAACGTCCCGGCTTCGGAAATCACCATCGCCGAGGTCCTGAAGACGCGCGGCTATCACACCGTTCATCTGGGCAAGTGGCATCTGGGCGGCACCAAGGGCTCGCGCCCCGAAGACCAGGGCTTCGACGAAAGCCTGGGCTTCATCGCCGGCGCCTCGATGTTCCTGCCGGCCAAGGATCCCGGGGTCGAGAACTCCAAGCAGAGCTTCGACCCGATCGACAAGTTCCTGTGGGCCAACCTGCCCTATGCCGTGCAGTACAACGGCCAGCCGGCCTTCAAGCCAAACGCCTACATGACCGACTATCTGTCAGATCAGGCCATCGCCTCGATCAAGGCCAACAAGAACCAGCCGTTCTTCATGTACCTGGCCTATAACGCGCCGCACACGCCGCTGCAGGCCACCAAGGCCGACTATGACGCCCTGCCCCAGATCAAGGATCATCGCCTGCGGGTCTATGGCGCCATGGTGCGCAACCTGGACCGCAATATCGGTCGGGTGATGCAGACGCTGAAGGACCAGGGTCTGGACGACAACACCCTGGTGATCTTCACCAGCGACAACGGCGGCGCTCACTATATCGGCCTGCCCGAGATCAACCGCCCCTATCGCGGCTGGAAGGCCACCTTCTTCGAGGGCGGCGTGCATGTGCCCTACTATATGCGCTGGCCCGCAGTGCTGCCGGCGGGCGGCCACTACGCCAACCCGGTCAGCCATATCGACATGTTCGCCACCGCCGCCGGCGCGGCGGGGGCCGAGGTTCCGCAGGATCGCCCGATCGACGGCGTGAACCTGACGCCCTTCGTGATCGGCAAGGCCACCGGGCGACCACATGACGTGCTGTTCTGGCGCTCGGGCGACTATCGCATGGTGCGGGCCGGCGACTGGAAGCTGCAGGTGCTGGACAATCCCAGCAAGGTTTGGCTGTTCGATCTGGCGGCTGACCCGACCGAACGCAACAATCTGGCGGCAGCCAATCCCGCCAAGGTCGCCGAACTTCGGGTGCTGCTGGCCCAGCAGGACCAGCGCAACCTCAAGCCCAAATGGCCGTCCCTGCTGCGGGGCGCGATCGCCATCGACCACCCCCTGAGCGTGCCCGACAAGCCGACCGACGAGTACATTCTCTGGAACAACTGACAAAAAGGGGCGCGGGGTTTTTACCCCGCGCCCCTCGCTCTTAGACCGTCAGCCTAGAGACTTTCCTTGGTCCGGATGTTCAGCTGACCGGCCAGGCCGGCGAGGCGGTGATGCTCGATGGCGTGCATCTCCGGCGAGGTCGCCATCGCCTTGAAGGCCGCCAGCGACGGATACTCGGCCAGGGCCACGGCGTCCCACAGCTCATCGACCTCGCCCAGCAGCAGGCTAGTGACCCGCGCGCTGAAGCGGATGCGGCCGCCCAGCCCCTCGACCAGCTTGCTGACCTCCACCCCGTACAGGCCATAGGCCTCGCGACCGGACAGATCCGTGGCTGAGCCGTCAGGATACTCGGCCCGGTCCTTGAACTTCAGCAGATTGACCATCACGAAGGGGCCATCCTCTTCGGCCCCAAAGAAGTCCATGGCCTGCTGGCCGGGTGGATAGACAGCGTTTTTGACTTGCATGGCTTGCTCCTTCAGGCGTGGGCGCGACGGACCAGCCCGTCGATCAGATCGGTGAGCGCATCGGGGCAGTCTTCCTGCAGGAAGTGACCGCCGGAGACGATGACGTGGGGCTGGCCGACCGCGCCGGGCACGCGATCCTTGAAGATCGCCTCGCCGCCCTTGGTCACCGCGTCGCCATCGCTGAACGTGGTCAGGAACGGCTTGTTGAAGGCCGACAAGACCTCCCAAGCCGCTTTGTTTTCCGCCACCGAGCCGTGTTCCGGCGTCACGGGCACCAGCACCGGGAATTGCCGCGCGCCCTCCTTGAAGGTCTCATCCGGGAACGGCGCGTCATAGGCGGCGATCTCGGCCGGCGTCAGCTCCCGACCCGTGCCCATGTTGACGATCAGGCCGATCGGCATGATCGGCGTATTCTGGCTGAACTCCAGCCAGGCCTTGAAACCCTCGGTCATGCCCGAACCGACCGGCAGACCGGTATTGCCGACGGCGACGGCGGCGAAACGCCCGGGAAAGGCCGCGACCAGGCGCAGGCCGATCAACCCGCCCCAGTCCTGGCAGAACAGGGTGACGTCCTTCAGATCCAGCTGGGTGAGCCAGGCGCTCATCCAGGCGACATGGCGCTCGTAGGTGTAGTCCGCTCGAGCCGCCGGCTTGTCCGACCGGCCAAAGCCGATCAGGTCGGGCGCGATCACGCGCAGGCCGCGCGCCACCAGACCGGCGATGATTTTGCGATACAGATAGGCCCAGGACGGCTCGCCATGCATCAGCAGAACCGTGGGCGCGTCACGCGGCCCCTCGTCCACATAGTGCAGCCGCAGGGCCGTCCCGTCGGCGTCGGTGACCGTCGCGTAGTGCGGCGCGAACGGCCAGTCGGCCAACGCCTCGAACCGCTCGTCCGGTGTTCTCAAAACCTGCATTCCAACTCCTCCCGTTGACAGATCATCGCGTTGCGCGACATATATTGACAATATGCGTGTCACTACATTGAGGCGGGGTCAAGCCCGCCCGAACGGGAGGATCGAGCATGCGGACCAGAACAAGCGTGGGGCTCGCCGTGCTGGGCGTCGCGGTCCTGTTGGGCGTCGGCGGCTGGCTGGCGCGCGGCAAGATCGCCGTGGTCGCCATGGAGAAGCTGTATGTGAAGGCTCTGAGCCGGGCGCCCGATCAGGGCCTGCCCGACGGGCTGCATGTCGGCCTATGCGGCGCGGGCGGCCCCTTGCCGGATCCGCAGCGCTCTGGCCCCTGCACGGCCGTGCTGGCCGGCAAGCGGCTGTTCATCGTCGACGCCGGAGCCGGATCAAGCCGTAATCTGGCCCTGATGAACCTGCCGCCGGCCCGCGTCGAGGCCGTGTTCCTGACCCACTACCATTCCGACCATATCGACGGCCTTGGCGAGTTGATGCTGCAACGCTGGGCCGGCAGCGGTTCGGCCTCGCCTGTGCCCGTGCACGGTCCGATCGGCGTCGAACAGGTGGTCGCCGGCTTCAACGCGGCCTACCGCCTGGACCAGGGCTATCGCACCGCCCACCACGGCGCCGGCATCGTGCCGCCGTCGGGCTTCGGCGGCCAGGCCATGACCTTCACCGCCGCCGCCGGCCAGCCGGACCTGGTGCTGATCGATGAGCCTGACCTGAAGGTCACCGCCTTTCCAGTGCATCACGACCCCGTCAGTCCCGCCGTCGGCTATGCCTTCACCTATAAGGGCCGCCGGGTGGTGATCAGCGGCGACACCGCCCCTTCGGCCCGGCTGGAAGCCGCCGCCAAGGGCGCCGACCTGCTGGTGCATGAGGCCCTCGCGCCCAATCTGGTGGCCGTTCAGGCGCGCGCCGCCAAGACCGCCGGCCGCGACCGGATCGCCAAGATCTTCGGCGACATTCCCGGCTATCATACCAGCCCCGAACAGGCCGCCGCGATCGCCCAGCGCGACCACGTTCGTTTCCTGCTGTTCACCCACATCACCCCGGCCCTGCCGCTGAGCGCGCTGGAGGGCCCCTTCCTGGGGGCGTCGAGGACGCTCTTCTCCGGCCCGATCAAGGTCGGCCGCGACGGCGACTTCATCAGCCTGCCGGTGGGTTCCGACGCGGTCACGGTGACTGATCGCCTGAAGCTGATCCACTAGGCGTCGCGGGAGCCATTTATGACCGATCTGATCGCCCTCAGCGGCGCGCCGGGTTCGCCCTATACCCGCAAGATGCTGGCCCTGCTGCGCTATCGCCGCATCGGCTATCGCTTCCTGCCCAGCGCCGGCCAGGCGCTGGAGGGCCTGCCCCGGCCCAAGGTGCAGCTGTTGCCGACCTTCTATCTGCCCGGGCCCGACGGGGCGCTGGAAGCGGTCGTCGACTCCTCGCCGATCCTGCGCCGACTGGAGGCCGAGCACGCCGGCCGGTCGGTGATTCCGCCCGACCCAGCCCTGGCCTTCATCGACCAGTTGATCGAGGACTATGCCGACGAATGGCTGACCAAGGCGATGTTCCACTATCGCTGGAGCTATGCGGCCGACATCGCCCGCGCCGCCGCCATCCTGCCCTGCTGGCGGGGCGCGACAATCTCCGACGCCGAACTGGCCGAGCGCGGCGCGCAGTTCAGTCAAAGGCAGATCGACCGCCTGTATGTGGTCGGGTCAAACCCCACGACCGCGCCGGTGATCGAGGCCAGCTATCGCCGCTTCCTGGAAGCCTTCGAGGCCCATCTGACCGTTCAGCCGTTCCTGCTGGGCGCGCGGCCCGCCGCCTGTGACTTCGCCGTCCACGGACAGCTGACCCAGCTGGCCCAGTTCGACCCCACACCGATGGCTCTGACGCTGCAGATCGCCCCGCGGGTCTTCGCCTGGGTCAGCCAGATGGAAGACCTGTCCGGCCTGGAGCCGTGCGACGGCGACTGGATCGGGCTGGACGCGCCGCCGCCAACCCTGCGGGACCTGCTGACCCAGATCGGTCAGGTCTATCCGCCTGTGATGCTGGCCAACGCGCGGGCGGTGATCACCGGCGCGGCGGCGGTCGAGACCACGGTCGATGGCCTGCCCTGGACCCAGCCGCCCTTCCCCTATCAGGCCAAGTGCCTGGGCTGGTTGCGCTCGGCGCGCGACGACCTGCTCGAACCGGACCGCGCCAAGGTCGACGCCTTGCTGGACGCCACCGGCTGCGCGGCGCTGTTTGCGTGATGACTGGCGCCCGGCCGCGCCCCGCCTTATGGAAGCCGAATAGACTCGGTCCGGCGGGGTTGCGTGGCGCAAGAAGCAAGCAAGACGATGGTTGAACCGCTCGAAGAGGCCGACGGCCGACGTCGCCGCGGCCAGAACAATCGCGCCCGGATCGTCGCCGCCATGCTGGAGATCATCCGCACCGGCGACATGTCGCCCAGCGCCGACCAGGTGGCGGCCCGCGCCGATGTCGGGCTGCGCACGGTGTTCCGGCACTTCAAGGACATGGACAGCCTCTATAGCGAGATGTCCGTGGTCATCGAGGACGAACTGCGCGCCGTGGTCGGCACGCCGTTCCGCTCGACCGACTGGAAGGACCGCGTGCTGGAACTGGTCGATCGCCGCGCCTTTGCCTTCGAAAAGATCGCGCCGTTCAAGCACGCCTCAGAAGCCTACCGCCACCGCTCGCGCTTCCTCAGCGAGGACAGCGGCAAGCTGGTTTCGGCCCTGCGCAAGATCCTGGTGCGCGAACTGCGCGCGCCGCTGGTCGACGATCCGCTGAAGGTCGAGGCCCTGGACCTGCTGCTCAGCTTCGAGGCCTGGTCCCGGCTGCGTCGCGAGCAGGGCCTGTCGATCGAAAAGGCCGCCGAGGTCCTGCGCGCCGCCGTCAGCCGCCTGCTCGACGACGACCGCTGAGATGGCCGACACCGGGGCCCACGCCACCCTCCGTGCCGCCAACCTGGCTCGCCAGGCCGAGTGGGACACCGACGACCAGATCACCCTGTCCTATCGCGGCAATGAGTTGGCCGGCGAGGTGGGCGAGGCCTGTAACATCATCAAGAAGCTTGAACGCGAGCGGATGGGCATCAAGGGGTCGCGCGCCAGCCTCGCCGACCTGGCCGAGGAACTGGCCGATGTGATCATCTGCGCCGACCTGATCGCCATGCAGTTGGGCATCGATCTGGACCGCGCGGTGGCGGAAAAGTTCAACAAGACCTCGGACAAGGTCGGGTTGGCGACGCGGATGGCCGAGCCCGGCTCGACGCGCGACGGCGACGGGCAAGACCGCGCGACCTGACGCTTCCCCTCAAGCACGGCCCAGACAAAGAAAAAGCCCGCTCCGGCGAACCGGGGCGGGCTTCATCTTTTGGATCTTCAGCCATGTCCCCTTCAGGCCTCGAGAGACCTGAAGGGACCGCCGCCTAGTAGCGCAGGCGAGCGTTGAGGAAGAAGGTGCGACCCAGGACGTCGTAGGTGGCCGGATAGCCGCTGTTCGACGGAGAAGCGTTGCCGCCCAGGATCGGATAGGCTTCCTGGGTCAGGTTACGGATGCCGGCCGTGAACGCCAGGTTGTCCGTGACTTCCCAATCGCCCGACAGGTCGATGTAGTTCTTCGCGCCGATCGTTTCGACGGTGTACTTCGTCGAGGGATCGTCATCCTGCACGTCGTCCAGGTGGTTCCACACCATGTTGACGCCGAACTGGTTCATCTTCCAGTTGACGGCCGTGCGCAGCTTGTGGCGCGGAGTCGGGTTACCGCAACGCGTGCCGAACTTGTCGGCGCACTTGATCATCGCGGAGATTTCGTCAGGCTTGGTGTTGGATTCCCAAGTGTTGGTATAGAGCGTGCGGACCGACAACGAACCCCAATCTGGCAGACCCAGATCTTCCAGCGAGGTGCGATAGGTCACGCCGACGTCGAGGCCCTTGGCGGTGATCGAGGCGACGTTCTGGTTGGTCGCCGTAACGTAGTCGATCGAGCCGTTGGCCAGACGAATGATCGCCTTGCAGTAAGGCGAGTTCGGATTGCCGTTAACGACCGCGCCGTAGCAAACGTTCATCAGATTGGCCGTGCCGCCACCGAAGGTGCTGATGGCGTCGGTGATCTTGATGTCGAAATAGTCAGCCGTGATCGTGAAGTTCGGCAACCAGCTGGGCGTATAGGCGCCGCCGTAGGTCAGGGTCTTGCCCGTCTCCGGCCGCAGGTTCGGGTTACCGCCCGACAGGGTCTGGGTCTGCTGGTTAGCGCTGAGCACGCCCACGAGAGCTGCCGGCACGCCCGAATTGATACAGGCTTGACGGGTTGCGGCGTTCGGGTTGGCCCGAGCCGAGCAGTTGTCGGTCGAGGTCGGGAAGCCGTTGCCTTGCGGCGAGAACAGTTCGCCGACCGACGGCGCGCGGATCGCCTGGTTGAAGGACGCGCGCAGCAGCAGGTCGTCATAGACCTTCCAGGTGCCGGCGACCTTATAGGTGCTCACCGGCGACGGCTGGGTGGTGTAGTCCGACGAACGGCCGGCCAGTTCCAGGTCCAGAGACTTGACGAACGGCAGGTCCTTCAACAGCGGAACCAGCAATTCGGCATAGGCTTCATAGACGTCGAAACGACCCGAGACAGGCGGGCTGGCGTTGAAACCGGTCAGGTTGCCGACGGCGAGATCCTGGCTGGGGTTGAACGAGAAGTCTTCAGCGCGATATTCGCCGCCGACGGCGAAGCCGATCGGACCGGCGGGCAGGGAGAACAGGTTGGCGGTGTCACCGTTAAAGGTGAAGCCGGCGAACAGTTGCTTGTAGTCCTGCGACGAGTTGATGCGCGTCTTGATGAACTCGACGGCGGCCTTGGAGATATTGCCCTGGCCGAACAGGTTGACGGGAACGCAGCCATTGGAGGGATCGGCGCAGCCGGTGCCGGCGGCGTTCAGCAGGAGGCCCTGCTGGATCTTCGCCAGGCTGGTGTCGCCCAGCAGCGAGTTGCTGCCGTGGGTGTTGCCGTACTGGAAGTAGGTGTCGAAGCCGCCGTTGATGGCTGCGATGTCGCCCTTCAGGCCCAGTTGGATCTGGAAGGCCGAGAAGTTGTACTGCGAGACCCGCGGACCGACTTCCGTCAGGCGGCGGCTGAACGAACCGGTAACCGTGTCGTAGATGCCGTTATTGTTGGCGTCGACGTCGGTATAGGTGCCGGCGACCCAGGGGCTGCTGGCCGGAACGGAATAGGCCGTCGACGAACCCAGGGTGTTGAGCGCAGCCTTGGCCGAAGCGCTCAGGAACGGGTTGTTGTCCAGGGTGAAGCGGAACGTGCGGCCACCGGCCGGGGTCGGCGCCAGCTGGGACGTCACTTGGCTGTTGACGAAATTGCCCTTGGCGTAGGCGGTCAGGCCCGGCTTGATCTCGTAGCTGGCCAGCGACGTGACCGAGAAGCGCTCTTGCGGGGTCTGCAGATAGTTGACCGGCGCGAAGTTGTAGGTGTCGGTGTTCTGGTCATACAGGCGGACGTCGCCGGTC
>JAHINZ010000050.1 GCA_018895795.1 Alphaproteobacteria bacterium | reverse complement strand
CCCTCGCGGATGCGGCGGGCGATGTTCTCGGTGGTGGCGATGCTGTCGTCGACCAGCAGGCCCAGGGCCAGGCCGAAACCGGCGATCGACAGCTGGTTGAGGGTGAAGCCGAAGGCCTGCAGCATCGACAGGCCGATCAGCAGGCTCAGCGGGATCGAGACCATCACCACCAGGCCGGCGCGCGGACCCAGGGGCAGCAGGGTGATCAGCACCAGGGCCAGGGCGATGGCGAAGTCGCGGAACAGGTTGTTGAGCCGGTGCTTGACGTTCTCGGCCTGCACGAAGCCGCGTTGCAGCTTCACCCCGGCCGGCAGGGCCTTCTCATAGTCGTCCAGCACCTGCTCGACGGCCTTGGTGATCTTGGCGACGTCCTGGCCGTCCTTCTGGGTCACGGTCAGGAACACGGCGCGCTGACCGTTGAAGCGGGCCAGATGGGTCGGTTCCTGCTGGGCCCAGGCCACCTGGGCGACGTCGCGCACGCGGGTCACCTGGCCGCCGATCGCGCGGACCGGGGTGTCGGCCACGGCGTCCAGCGACCGGAAGGCCCCGCCGGACTTGACGTTGAAGCGCCGCTCGCCGGCCTGGACCGCGCCGATCGGGGCCTCGGCGCCGGCCGATTTCAGGGCGTCGGCCACGGCCGTGGCCGGCAGTTTCAGCGCCGACAGGCGGGCCAGGTCCAGGGTCACCTGCACCTCGGAGGCCGGCGCCCCCCAGTAGCGGGCGTCGCGCACGCCGGGCACGCGATCCAGTCGTTCGCGCAGCCGGTCGGCGGTCTTTTCCAGGCGGCGCATCGGCAGGATGTCGCTGCTCAGGGCGACCTGGACGATCGCCACCTCGGTGGTGCGGGCCCGCTGGATATCCAGCCGCGCCAGGCCGCTGGGCAGGGTCCCGCGAATGGCGTTCACCTCGCGGACCACCTGATCATATTTACGCTCGGGATCGACATCCCAGGTGAAGTGGACGCGGACCACGGCCGCGCCGTCGGTACTGGTCGATTCGACCTTGTCGATATTGTCCAGGCCATCGACCGCGTTCTCGATCGGATCGGCGACCAGTTGCTCCATCTCCGAGGGCTCGGCCCCCGGCAGCACGGCGCGGATCACCACGATCGGGATCGGGAAGTGCGGATCCTCCGAGCGCGGAATGCTGGTGAAGGCGTTGAAGCCCAGCATCACCAGCAGGCCGAACGCGACCAGGGTGAACTGCCAGCGGTGGACCGCCAGCCCGGCCAGATCGAACTTCACGGCTGTTTGCCCGCGGCGAGGTGGGTGGGATCCACGACGCTGACCTTTTCGCCGTCGCTGACAAAGCCGGCGCCGGCGGTGATCACCCTTGCGCCGTCGGCCAGGCCCGAGACCAGGGCGTCGTCGCCGTCGAAGCCGCCAAAGCCCACGGCGGTGCGGCGCGCGACGCCGCCGTCCAGCCGCAGCACGAAGGCGCGCGCCCCTTCGGCCTCGAGAATGGCCTCGGCGGGAACGCGGGCGAAGGCCCCGTTCAAGGCGGGCGCGGCGCGAGGGGACAGCGTGGCGTTGGCGATCTGGCCGCTGCGCAGGTCGGGGCGACCGGCCAGTTCGATCTCGACCGACACGGCCCCGGTGCGGGTGTCGGCGGCTTCACCGACCCGGGTGACGGTCCCGGTCAGGACCTGGGGACCCAGGTCCTGGACTTGCAGCCGAGCGGCGTCGCCGACCCGCACGCGGGCGGCGTCGCGGGCGGCCAGCGGCAGGCGCAGCACCAGCGGGCTGCTCAGGTCGGCGATCCGCGCCACTGTCTGACCCGGCTGGACGACTTCACCCGCCTGAACGGCGCGGGTCAGCACCACGCCCGAGGCGGGCGAGACCAGCTGGGCCCAACGGCGGTCGAAGGCGGCGGAACTATAGGCCGCCTGGGCCGATTTCAGTGCGCTCTGGCGATCATCGATCCTTTGACGGCTGACATAGCCCTTTTCGAACAGAGCCTTGTCGCGCTCCGCATCCCGGCGGGCGCGTTCGAGGTCGGCGATCGTCTGCTGCTGGCGGGCGTCGAGGCCGGACGGATCGATCGCCGCGATCACCTGGCCGGCCTGAACGCGGTCGCCGGCTTCGACGCTCATCCGGGTCAGCACGCCGCCGATGCGGAACGACAGCGCCATTTCACGGCGACGTTCCAGCGTGCCAGTCCCCGAGACGGTGTCGACGGCGTTTGGCGACGCGACGCGAACCGCTTCGACGGCGGTGGGCTGAGGCGGGGCGGCGGGGTCCTGGCTCTTGCCGCCGCAACTGGCCAGCAGGGGCAGGGCCATGGCCAGGATGATCGGCCTCCAGGCGATGTGGAGCCGGGGCGGAGAGGCGCGCCGCATCATCTTTGTTCCAGATCAATCAGTGATAAGTTATCAGCGATAGATTGCTGGGGCTTGTCAAGCCCGCCGGGGGATGATGCAAGGTCGGACGATGAAGTCTCCCACTCTCAGATCGCCCCGAAAGCAAAAGGGGCACGGGGCCGAGCGGCGCGAGGAAATCCTCGACGCGGCCCTGGCCCTGTTCAGCGAAAAGGGCGTTCACGCGGTCTCGACCCGGCAGATCGCCGAGCGGTCCGGCATCTCCCAGCCGGCGCTTTACGCCTATTTCGCCACCAAGGACGACATGGCCGCCGAGCTATGCGTGCGGGCCTTCGCCACCCTGGTGGAGCGCATGTGCGCCGCGCGGGTTCGGGGCGCGCCGACCATCGAGAACTTCGAGCGGTCGCTGCGGGTCTATGTCGATTTCGGCGTGGAGCGGCCCAACGCCTATCGCGTGGCCTTCATGATCGAAAAAAGCGAGCACGGCGCGTTTCTGGAAAAGACCGGCGGTCGGCCGATGATCGCGGGCCTGGAAGCCTTCGAGATGTTCCGCGATATCGTCGTGGAGTATCAGGCCGCCGGCCTGACCGTGCTCGACGACCCGCTGCTGATCACCCAGACCCTATGGGCCGGGCTGCACGGCCTGGTGTCGTTGCTGATCGCCCGGCCCGAGTTTCCCTGGATCGAGCGTGAAGCGCTGATCGCCGCCCATATCGCCATGCTGCGCCGGGGCGCGTTGAAGGCCTAGACCGAGCGATCGGCCTTGGCGCCGGGCTCGGGCACCCGAAGGCGCGGATCGCGCGTGGGCTCGATCACGCCGTTCAGCGCGCTCAGGGCGCCGGCGAATTCCACCGGCGAGCTCTTGTCCTTTCGGGCTTTTTCCAAAGGATCTTCGGGTTTGTTGACGCCGTAGGGACCATCCTTGGGATGGGCCGGATCAATATGTTTCTTGGCGTAATCGACGTCCGTGCAGTTCTTGCACTTGAAGCCGTTGATGATCTCGATCGCCATGCCGCGTCTCCCCGCATTGCCTCGCTGAAAGCGAATTCGCGCGGGAGGGCCGAAAGGTTACATGGAAAAGTCGGCGGCTCGCGCCTATATCCGCGCCTTGATTTTATCGGAGCCTTCCATGGCCAATCTGCAGCCCCTTCAGTCGTTCAGCCTGCAAGAGACCGAGGACGGCTATCGCCTGCTGGTCTCCGCCATCGGCGGCGACACGCTGTACGTCTCGATCACCGCCGAGCAGATGGACGATATCATCGACTCGCTGGAGCTGGCGGTCGGTCGCGAGGACGATGACGCGGCGGGCGAGGACGAAGACGGCTTCTAGGCCGGCCCGGCGGCCAGCAGTCCGACGACCTCCCGCAAGGCCCGCGCCAGGGTGGCGGCCTTGGCCGGCGCGCCCAGCGAGAGGCGCGCGCCGTTGCGCGACGCGCCGGGCGCTGCAAACGCCTTGGCGTCGACCATCGACAGGCCCCGGGCCCGGGCGGCCTCAAGCCATCGTCCGTCGCTCCAGCCGGACGGCAGGTCCAGCCACACATGCAGGCTCTCGGCGCCGCCGATGGCGCTGGGCAGGATCTCGGCGGCCAGTCGGCGGCGCGCCACGGCCTCGCGCCGCACCCCTTGCAGCACGCGCGCGGCGTCGCCCTCGCGGATCCAGGCCGTGACCACGGCGGCCATCAGCGGCGCCGGCATCTGGGCGATGGCGTGCAGGGCGTCCACCGTCTCGCCCACGCGATCGTCCGGCGCGACGATGAAGGCGATCCGCAAGCCCGGCGACAGGGCCTTGGCGGTGGTGGCGATATGAAACACACCCTGCGGCCACAGGCTGGCCAGGGCGGGCAGGGGCGTCGCCGGAAGCAGGCCATAGGCGTCGTCTTCGAGGATCGTCGCGCCGGCGGCCTGGGCCACGGCGACGATCGCCGCGCGCCGCGCCAGGCTCATGGTCGCGGTGGTCGGGTTCTGGAAGGTGGGCGTGCAGCAGATGGCGCGTGGGCGGTGCTCGGCGCACAGCCGGGCCAGGGCGTCGGGCTCCAGGCCTTCGGCGTCCATGGGGCACGGTATCGGACGCAGCCCGCGCTGGGCGGCGGCGGCCAGCAGACCGGGATAGGTCAGGGTTTCGACCAGGATGATGTCGCCGGGCTTGGCCAGCAGGCCCAGCAGCGCGCTGAGCGCCGTCTGGGCGCCGCCGCACAGCCGCACCCGCTCCGGCGAGACCTCGCCCAGGGTCGGGGCCAGCCAGGCCGCGCCGGCCGTGCGCTGCGCCAAGGATCCCGCGCCGGGGTGATAGGCCATCAGCACCGCCGGATCTGTGCGCGCCAGCACCGCGCCGGTGGTCTCGCGCAGCAGGCCGCCAAGGCTGAGCCCCAGCGGCTGCGGCGGCAGGTTCATGGACAGGTCGACCAGCCCCGTCTCGCCTTCATCGGTTCGACTTCGCACGAAGGTGCCGCGGCCGGCGGCGCCCTCGATCAGGCCGCGCTCGCGGGCCATCGCATAGGCCCGGGTGACGGTGGTGAAGTCGATCCCCACCAGCCGGGCGACTTCACGCTGGGCCGGCAGCTGGTCGCCGGCCTGAAGTTCGCCCTCCGCGATCGCCGCCTCCAGCGCCTGGGCCAACCGCTTGTAGGCGGGGCCGGTCAGGGTCTCGGCGCGTTTGAGCCAGGCGGCGGAGGGGTGCGGCGGCATGATCGTTGTCTTTCCACCCAACAATACATACATTGTACGTGAAATGTATGTATTGAAATCGCGATTGTAGGAAGGGCTTTTGATGGCCGATCCGCTGTACGACTCCCCCAAGCCGATCGTTTCGGGTTTGCGCTGCCGTTGTCCGCGCTGCGGCCAGGGCAAGCTATTCCAGGGCTTCCTGAAAATAGCGCCCGCCTGTGATCGTTGCGGGTTGAGCTACGCCTTCGCCGACCCCGCGGACGGCCCGGCCTTTTTCGTGATGACCGGTGTCGGCGTGGTGATCATCGCCATCTTCGCCTGGGTGGAAATCGTCTATCGCCCGCCGATCTGGGTGCCGTTCGTCACCGTGTTCCCAGCCTTGCTGTTCGGGTGTCTTGGGGCTCTGCGGCCGGTCAAGGCCTGGCTGGTGGCGTCGCAATATGTCCACAAGGCCGAGGAAGGCCGGTTTGAAAGCGTGGGCCGGCATGACTTCGACAGCCGGCGGATGTGATCGCCGAAGCTTGGCTAGGTCTTGGCCAGCATCAGCGCCCCGCGCTGCTGAAGCTCGGTTTTGATCTTGCCGGCGATCATGCCCAGCATGCCGGGCAGGACGACGTCGAGGCGGACATGATCGTCCATCACCGCCACGGCGCCGCTGATCGCCTGGCCCATGGCCAGCGCCGAGAAGTTCAGCACATCGCCGGCCCAGGCCTGGGTGAAGCGCGCGGCGTCACCGCCGGGGATCTGGCCGGCCAACTGCTCGAGACCGGTCTCCAGGCGCCGCCGCGCCTCGGCCGCGCCGAGCTGGTGGGGAATGGTGAGGCTGATCGACTTGGCCATGGACGGTCTCTGCTGAACGGTCTGGATCAACGCCCTGGCGAAAGGATCGTTCGCCTCGGCGCTTTGCGCGACCGTTTCTGACGTACAGGCGAGTCAGGTTCAAGTCATCTCCGGAGGACGCCATGACCGATCTCGCCATGCCCCACGCTTTTCAGCCGACCCGCCGTCCCGCCCGCCCGGGCCGACCCGCCGGCGTGCTGGGCGCCATCAGCTATGGCGGGGTGTTGCTGGTCTGGGTGGCGCTGTTCCTGGTCGACCGCCCCCTGGCCCTGAAGGTGTTTCGCGAGCGCCGGGCCGACTCGCCGATCCGCCGCGACTGGCGCTGGTAGGGGTCTCGCCAAGGTGGGCGAACAATGACAAGCCTTGGCCATGTCGCTGTCCGCCACCGCCCGCGCCGTCAACTATCCGCTGAAGGCCCCGTTCCGCATCTCGCGCGGGGTCAAGACGGCGGCCGAGGTGGTGGTGGTCGAGGTTCGCGTCGACGGTCATGTGGGGCGCGGCGAGAGCGTGCCCTATGGCCGCTATGACGAGACCGTGGCGGGCGTGCTGGCGCAACTTCAGCCCGCGCTCGAGATGTTGGAGCGGGAAGGGGACGAAAGCACCGCCCTGGCCTTGCTGTACCCGGGCGCCGCGCGCAACACGCTGGATTGCGCGCTCTGGGATCTGCGAGCCAAGCAGACGCGGATCAGCGTCGCCGAGGCCATCAGCCTGCCGCTTCCCCCCGCCCTGGTCACCGCCGTCACCGTCAGCCTGGACACGCCCGAGGCCATGGCGGCGGCGGCCCTCGCCGTGGCCGATGCGCCGCTGATCAAGATCAAGCTCGGCGCCGAGGATCCCGCCGCCCGCCTGCGCGCCGTGGCCGCCGCCGCGCCGCGTTCGCGCTTCATCGTCGATCCGAACGAGGGCTGGAGCTTCGAGATCCTGCACGGCCTGCGATCGTTGCTGGCCGACCTGCCGATCGCCCTGGTCGAACAGCCCCTGCCGGCCGCCGCCGATCAGGCGCTGGAGGGCTATGACCCGCCCTATGTCATCTGCGCCGACGAGTCGGTGCATGTCGGCGGCGACCTGGCCGCCTTGCGCGGGCGCTATCAGGCGGTGAACCTCAAGCTGGACAAGACCGGCGGGCTGTCCGAGGCTGTGCTGATGCTGGAACAGGCGCGGGCGCTGGGCTTCCAGCTGATGACCGGCTGCATGGTCGCCTCGTCCCTGGCCATCGCCCCGGCCCTGCACCTGGCCGGCGGCTGCCAGTTCGCCGACCTCGACGGACCCTGGTGGCTGTCGACCGACCATCCCGGCGGCCTACGCGTGGCGGGCGGCGTGATCACGCCGCCCCAGCCGGGCTTCTGGGGGGACGGGACCGAAGCGGAGGGGCTTTGGCTCTAGTCTGGTTTCGAGCGAGGGGACAAAGCCAACCGTTCGCGCGGCGTCACCGAACCAAACAGCCTATCCTGGGCCTCAACGGAATGAGACGCGCCTGGACCTGTGACAGGGATGTCTCTATTCGCCGCTAGAACCTGTCCGGCATTTTGAGCTTGGGGGAGCGCCAATGTCGAACATACCGGTTGAATTCTATATCTTTGGTCTGACGCTGGCCGGCGTGGCCTTGCTGCACCATCGCACGCTGCAGGTGGCCGTGACCGGACTGTTGGCCACGGTGGTCTACAAGCTGAGCTATTCAGGGTTTTCCCACGGGGTGGGCTGGGCCGGGTTGGGCCTTCATCTGGGCCATGAATGGGTTCTGCTGAGCAATCTGCTGCTGCTGCTGATGGGCTTTTCCATTCTGGCCAACCAGTTCGAGCTGAGCCGGGTCCCGGACTTCATGCCCCGTCTGTTGCCCGACAACTGGACCGGCGGCGTGGTGCTGCTGCTGATCGTGTTCATGATGTCGACGATCCTGGACAATATCGCCGCCGCGGTGATCGGGGCGGTGATCGCCCGCAAGGTCTATGACGGCCAGGTGGGGTTGGGTTTCCTGACCGCGATCGTGGCGGCCTCCAACGCCGGCGGCGCGGGTAGCGTCATCGGCGACACCACCACCACCATGATCTGGATCGCCGGGGTCTCGCCCCTCGTGGTGCTGGAGGCCTTCATCGCCGCCGCGGTCGCTTTCGTGGCGTTCGCCGGCTTCGCCGCCGCCGCCCAACAGCGCCATGCGCCGATCCGCGCCCACATCGCCGCCGACGCCGAGCCAGTGGACGGGCTGCGCATGCTGGTGGTGATCCTGATGCTGGCGGCCCTGCTGACCACCAACTTCGTCGGCAACGCCTTTTTCGCGGCGTCTCAGGGCGAGGCGCCCTGGCTGGGTCTGGGCCTGTGGGCGGCGATCCTGGTCACCCAGCTCATCCGCCGGCCCGACTGGTCGGTGCTGCCCGGCGCCGGGCGCGGCGCGGCCTTCCTGGTGTCGCTGGTCGGCCTGGCCTCGCTGATGCCGGTGGAAACCCTGCCGACGGCCTCGTGGCCCACGGCCCTGGGCCTGGGTTTTCTGTCGTCGGTGTTCGACAATATTCCGCTGACCGCCCTGGCCCTGAAACAGGGCGGCTACGACTGGGGCGTCCTGGCGTTCTCGGTGGGCTTTGGCGGGTCGATGATGTGGTTTGGTTCCTCGGCCGGGGTCGCGGTGACCACCCTGTTCCCCGAGGCGCGTTCGGTCGGCGGCTGGCTGCGGCATGGCTGGTTCGTGCCGCTGGGCTATGTGTTCGGGTTCGCGGCGCTGCTGGCGATCAATGGCTGGCATCCGACGCCGACCCGAGCCGAGTCGCTGGGCGGCAAGGCGGCCGCCGCGGCGGAAGATCACTTCGACACCGGCGCGTCCGCCCGTTTCTGGCGCGACGCGCGCGCCCTGACCGGCCTCGCCGGGCGCTAGCCTCCCTTCCACGCCCGCAGCGCCCTCGCGGCGTGACGCGCCCCCTTGATCCGGTCGCCGAGGCTGACCACACTCGCCCATGGTCGAGAATCCGTTGCAGCGCCTGGACACCTTTGAACTGCTCAAGCTGGGCAAGGCCTCGGTGACCGTCGGCGGCCTGGCCGCCGCGCTGCTGATCATCGCGGCCGCCCTGCTGGCCGCGCGGCTCAGCTCCGCCGGCTTGCAGCGGTTGCGCGCGCGGGCGGCCGGCAGCGCCGCCTCGCTGTATGTGGTCGAGAAGGTGCTGACCTACGGCCTGGTGATCATCGGCTTTGTCGCCGGCTTGTCGACCATGGGCCTGGACCTGACCTCGCTGACGGTGTTCGCCGGGGCCCTGGGCGTCGGCGTCGGCCTGGGCTTGCAGGGCATGGTCAAGGACTTCGCCTCGGGCATTTCCCTGGTGTTCGAGCGGCTGGTGGCGGTGGGCGACTTTGTCGAACTGCCCAACGGCCAGCGCGGTGTCGTTCACGAGGTCGGCCCCCGCGCCACCCGCATCCGCACCAATGACAGCACCGACCTGATCGTGCCCAACTCGGTGCTGGTCAATGACCTGGTG
>JAHINZ010000049.1 GCA_018895795.1 Alphaproteobacteria bacterium | reverse complement strand
GGCCGACCTGGAGCTTGCCTACACGCTGGCCGACGGCGTCGAGTATGTGCGGGCGGGCGTCAAGGCCGGCCTCGATGTCGACAAGTTCGCGCCGCGCCTGTCGTTCTTCTGGGCGATCGGCATGAACTACTTCATGGAAGTCGCGAAAATGCGCGCCGCCCGCCTGCTGTGGGCCCGGTTGATGAAGCGCGAGTTCGACCCCAAGGACGACCGCAGCCTCTCCCTGCGCACCCACAGCCAGACCAGCGGCTGGTCGCTGGCGGCGCAGGACGTGTTCAACAACGTCTCGCGCACCTGCGTCGAGGCCATGGCGGCGGTGAACGGCCAGACCCAGAGCCTGCACACCAACGCCCTGGACGAGGCCCTGGCCCTGCCGACCGACTTCTCGGCCCGCATCGCCCGCAACACCCAGCTGTTCCTGCAGATGGAAAGCGGCACGACCCGCGTCGCCGACCCCTGGGGCGGCAGCTACTATGTCGAGCGCCTGACCTATGACCTGGCCCAGAAGGCCCTGGCCCATATCGAAGAGGTTGAGGCGGCCGGCGGCATGGCCAAGGCCATCGAGCGCGGCATTCCCAAGCTGCGCATCGAAGAGGCCGCCGCCAAGACCCAGGCCCGCATCGACGCCAATCGCCAGAGCGTGGTGGGGGTCAATCGCTACAAGCCCGACGTCGAGGACGTTATCCCGATGCTGAAGGTGGACAACAGCTCGGTCCGCGCCCAGCAGCTGGAAAAACTGGCCCGCCTGAAGGCCGAGCGCGATCCGGCCGCCACGGCCGCGGCGCTGCAGGCGCTGGAAGACGGCGCGCGCGGGACCGGCAACCTGTTGGCCTTGGCCGTCGACGCCGCCCGCGCCAAGGCCACGGTCGGCGAGATCAGCCTGGCGATGGAAAACGTCTTTGGCCGCCACCGCGCCGTGATCCAGACCATCGAAGGCGTCTATGGCAAGGAATCCGGGGCCGACCCCAAGGCGGCCCGGGCTCGCGCCATGGTCGCCGCCTTCAAGGAAGCCCACGGCGGCCCGCCGCGTATCATGGTCGCCAAGATGGGCCAGGACGGTCACGACCGCGGCCAGAAGGTGATCTCCAGCGCCTTCAGCGATCTGGGCTTCAAGGTCGAGATCGGCCCGCTGTTCCAGACGCCCGCCGAGGCGGCCGAGGCGGCGATCAAGGCCGGCGTGCATGTGGTCGGCGCCTCGTCGCTGGCGGCGGGTCACCTGACCCTGGCGCCGGAACTGAAGGCCGAGCTGGCCAAGCAGGGCGGCGAGAACATCATCATGGTGGTCGGCGGGGTGATCCCGCCGCAGGACTTCCAGGCCCTGCTCGACACCGGCGCGGCCAGCATCTTCCCGCCCGGCACGGTGATCGCCGAGGCGGCCATCGAGGTGCTGGAAAAGCTGAACGTCCAGCTGGGTTACAGCCAGGGGGCGGCGGCTTAGCGGCCTCCGCCGACCTGTGCTAGGCTGGGATCATGAACGCGCCCGTTCGCTTCCAGCAGCCGACGCCCCATCACCGCTTCACGCAGGATGAGATCCTCATCCTGCAGGCGGGAGGTCTGCTGCCGCCCTATGATGAGCTGGGGCTGGTCGATGGCCGTTTCGTTCATCGCGACACGAGCGAGCCCGTCCGCTTCACACTCGATGATGCTCTTCGTATGGTTGAGCTAGGCGCTCTCGATCCCGATGAGCGAGTGGAGCTTATCGACGGAGCGCTGCTCGACATGTCGCCGCAGAACGCTCCGCACATGGAAGCCAAGCGCATCCTCATAAGGCTTCTGCACCGCCACCTGTCCGACGATGTCGCCATCCATGTCGAGGGCACGCTATCGCTCGCGCGAGGCTTCAGCCCCGTGCCCGACATCTTTCTGCATTCGATTGAAACGCGCGTGGACGCGGTGCGTGGCCCCGATGTCCTGCTGCTGATCGAGGTGGCCGACAGCTCGCTCCTTTACGACCTTGGGCTCAAGGCGTCGCTCTATGCGCGTTATGGCGTGAGCGACTATTGGGTTGTCGACGCCTCGGGCCGCCGGATCTTTGTCCATCGCCAACCTGGCCCGGACGGCTACGGCGAGATCCGGCAAGTCAATCGAGACGGCGAAGTCAGGTCCCTGGCCTTTCCCGACCTGACCGTTCTTGTCGCGGACCTTCCGACCGTCGACTAGAATCGGTCGACAGTCCGTCAAACCTTCGGAGTTTTGGCCCAGAAGGGTCCAAAAACACCGGTCATCCCCGCTTTCGCGGGGAAGACGGTGAAATGTGTGTCGAATACCCGAATGTCGATATTCCCTGAGCCGCCTAGCGCTTGGCCTTGCCGCGCTTCTTCTTGACCCTGGCCGCCGCGATATCGTCGGGCAGGCCGTGGCGGGCCTCGATGTCCTTTTGCAGCGCCTTGGCGGCCATCAGGTGGCCGGGGAACAGGGTGTCGACCAGCGAGCCGGCGAACGGCACGGTGTCGCTGGCGGTGTCCAGGGCCACATAGGCCAGCATCCTGGCCAGGGTGAAGACCGACGCCCCGCCCTGCATCCCGTGGATCAGCAACAGGCCGCCGGCGCCCAGGCTATACAATGGACCGACCACCGGCACCCAGGCCAGGACGCCGTCCAGGCCCAGGCCGAACGGACCGATGCCGATCAGCCGGTCCGACAGGCGCTTGATGGTGTCGGCCGACTTCCAGGCGCGATGCGCGCGGGCGCGATGGCTGTCGCCTTGCGAGATAGAGGGGGCGGCTTCAAGGGTCATGTTCGATCAACGCCTAGCCCGTCATTAGGTTGTCTGTTGTCGCCGATCAGCCGAGGAAAACAACCCGGCGCTTTTCCTTGCCGGCCTGAATCCTGGACAGAAGGTCGCGATAGTCGGCCGTGCCCTGGGCGTCCTTGCGCGTGCCTTCGAAATAGATGGTGTCATCCATGTGCTTGGTCAGCATGTCGGCTGACCACTTGTGGCCGGTGAACAGCACGTCGGCGATCTTGCCGGCCACCGGCAGCGCCCCGGCCACGGTGTCGATCAGGATGATGGCCACGATCTGCACGACGACCATCGGCGCCGAGCGCGCGCGCACGGCGTCCATGATGATCAGCCCGCCCGCGCCCAGGCTGTAGAGCTCGCCAGCGCCGGGGATCCAGGTCAGCAGGCCGTCCAGGCCGATGCCCAGCGGCCCGATGCCGACCACATTGTCCGATAGCTTCTTCACCCGTTCGACATTGTTGCGGATGTTGTGCAGGTCGAGGTGCGACTTGGCGAAGATCACCAGAAAACTCCGGGGCGAAAACTGGTGGTTAATCTGCCTTAAGCCACGCCCCGCAGGAAGTGGCGCGACGCCAGATTCCCCCGCCAGATGAAAACGGCGTCAGAAAGTCTCTCGTTTCGGGGGAGCCCCTCGCGAACACCGACGTTTGGCCCTAAGTTAAGGCTGTTGGCGCGCGCGGCGCACAGAGGTTTATTCATGCTGATCTCGACCACGCCCTTCATCGAAGGTCGGCCGGTTCAAGACTACAAGGGCGCGATCTACGCCCAGTCGATCCTGGGCGCGAACGTGGTGCTGGACCTGATGGCGGCCATCCGCGACTTCGTCGGCGGCCACTCCAAGTCGTATGAACGGGTTCTGGCCCGGGCCCGCGAGGACGCCATGAAGAACCTCGAGAAGGAAGCCGAGAAGCTGGGCGCCAACGCCATCCTGGCCGTCGACCTCGACTACAACACCGTCGGCCCGAACGGCTCGATGATGATGGTCTCGGTGTCGGGCACGGCGGTCGTGCTGTAGGGCGGCGAACGCGCCCCCTCGGCGCGGAGCCTGTCCTCGGGCGCGCTTCGCGCGACCCGGGGGCGCTCCTCCGCCAGAGGGGGAAGGTGATTTCATCCGCCCCCTCCGGGGGCGGACGGTCGCGAAGCGGCCCGGTGGGGGCAAGTGGCTACCCGTAGCCCAGCAGCGCCCGCAGCCCCGGCGCGTGGAAGTCCACCACCCGTTTGTGCGTCTCCGACAGCGTCTTGGGCAGGTCGGCCGTGACGCTGAGATTCTCGCTGGCCGTGCGGCTTTCGCGGCGGTCGGCGCCGGTCTCGACGCGGTCGCGCCAGTCGGCGGGCAGGTCCAAACCGCAATCGGACAGCAGCTTGCCGAAGAAAGCCTCCGCGCGCTTGGATCCCAGATCCTTCAGGCTGTCGACGATGTCCTCGTAGCGCACCAGCACGGCGCTGGAGCCCATCCAGGCCACGGCGTTCATGCTGAAGATGTCCTTCAGGTCGGGCACGCGGCCGTGCGCGCCCAGGATCATCATCATGATCACGTCCTCGGCCGAGGCGCCGCCGTTCTTGATATGGTTCAGGTTGCCCTGGAATTCGTCGGACAGGTAGAAGCGCGCGCGGGCCAGCACCCAGTCATAGGGATCACGCACCAGCACGATGTGGCGCACGTCGCGCAGCGCGACGGCGGACTCGTCCGAGAACAGCATGTGGCCCCAGCTTATCATCGGCTTGGCCTTGGAGAAGGCCTCGGGTCCGTTCTGCCGCAGGATGGCGTGCTGGATATATTCGCGCCGCCAGTGCTGATCGGGCGCGACGAACATCCGCATGATGTTGCGCATCAGATGGGTGCCGGCCTTGGGCACGCTGTTGAGATAGACCGGCGTCGTCAGCCGGGCCCGGTCAAAGCGCTGACCGATTTCGTCCAGATTATCGGGCTTGCCCCGGATGATGGCGTTCACGCGAGGGCGCTCCCCAGTCCAAAAACTCGATACAAAAACGGCGGCGGGTCGCCCCGCCGCCGTTCATGTTAGCGCATAGGTCTGTGACTAGAAGCGGGCCGTGATGTTCATGAACACGCGGCGGCCGATATAGTCGTATTGCGACGAGAACACCGAGGTTCCCACCGTATCGTAATTGCCCTGGCCCAGGCTGACCGCCGGCGGCGCCTCATCGAACAGGTTGGCGACGCCGCCCAGCAGGGTCCAATCCTCGAACTTCTTCCGCAGCGACAGGCTGTGATAGGCCGTGAACTCGGTGTGGATCTTGTAGAAGGTGGTGCCGGCGGTGTTTTTGTCGACATAGTCCTCGGCGTCGGAAGCCTTGCCGATCATGTCCACGGCCCACAAGGCCGTCCAGTCGCCGCGCTCAAAGCGGAAGTCGAGCTGGCCCGTCCAATCCGGATCACCCACGAAGCCGTTCTTGTCGACGATGGAGTCGACGGCGAGGGCCCGGGTGTCCTTCAACTGCCAGGTCGATTGCAGGTCGACGGTCATCCGGGTTTCCCAGGGCAGTTCCTGGCCGTAACGAACGGTCAGGTCGATGCCGCGGTTCAGTTGCTCGGCGATGTTGAGATAGTTGTTGGTGACGTCCGTGATCAGGTGCGAGCCGGCGTTGCGCTTGAACAGCGTGCACAGCTTGTCGGTCGGGAACGACAGCGAGCGATAGCAGCCGCCGACGATCTTGGCCGCGCCCAGTTGGGTGACTTCATTGCTGACGTCGATGTTGAAATAGTCGACGGCCACGTTGAGGTCCGCGAAGCTGGGAGTCCAGATCACGCCATAGGTGACCGCTTCGGAGGTTTCGGCGACCAGGGCGCCCTTGCCGCCGCCCGCCGTGACGGTCGCCGAAGCGCCCGAGCCCGTGAAGGTGCCGGGGACGCCGGCGGCCGCGCAGTTATTGGCCACATATTGCGGCAGGTTGCCCTGAGCCAGGTTCTGCGCCCAGCGAATGCAGGGATCCAGCGAGCGCTGTGAGGCGAAGCTGGTTTCCTTGTTCTTGTAGAGTTCGAACAGGGCCGGGGCGCGGAACGAGGTGCCCTTGGTGGCGCGCAGGCGCAGCGACGGGATGATCTGCCAGTTCAGGCCCAGCTTGTAGGTGTCGTCCTCGCCGTAGCTGTTGACCTTGGTGTGACGGCCCGACAGCGACAGTTCGACGTTCTTGGCGAACGGCAGATCCTTCAGCAGCGGTACGCTGAGTTCGCCGAACACTTCGCGCGTCACGTCATCGCCCTTGGTGATGCCGGCGGTGGAAGCGCCCCACACATTGCCGGCCAGGGTGATCGCGCCGGGGGTGTCGTTGATCGAGTCCTTGCGATAGTGGAACCCGAAGGCTGCGCCCAGCGGACCGGCCGGCAGGGTGAACAGGTTGCCCGAGGCCGAGCCTTCGAACACCAACTGTTTGTAGGTGGTGCTGCCGGTTTCGTTGTCGAACAGGAAGCCTTCTTCGGCGGCGGTGTACTTGCCCGCGAGGAAGTTCGGCGTGACCCAGCTGACGTCCACGC
>JAHINZ010000048.1 GCA_018895795.1 Alphaproteobacteria bacterium | reverse complement strand
TGGGCGCCACCATCGCCCTGGAGCACTTCACCTCGATGATGGCCGACTCGTTCATGCGCGATGACGACCTGTTCGAGAACACCGACCCCGAGATGAAGCGCCTGTGGCAATGGCACGCCCTGGAAGAGACCGAGCACAAGGCCGTGGCCTTCGATGTCTTCCAGACCGTCACCCAGGCCTGGACGCCGCTGCAGCGTTATCGCCTGCGCGTGCGGATCATGGTGCTGATCAGCATCATGTTCACCCGCAACATCACCCGCTATGCCTCCGACCTGCTGGTGGCCGACGGCATGAAGCCCGGCGCCGCTCGAGCCAAGGTGCTGTGGTTCCTGTTTGGAACCCCCGGCCTGTTCCGCCGCTGCGCCCGCGAATACTGGGCCTGGTATCGCCCGGCCTTCCATCCGTGGGACCACGATAACCGCGCGCGCCTGCACGGCCTGCGCGACGCGTTCACCCCGGCGATGGCGGCGGAATAGCGCTTAGGACCTATCGACATTCAAGTGTTCGGTGCAATTTTCACCGGTCATCCCCGCGAAGGCGGGGACCCAAGCTGAATCCCAGGACAATTCTGCACTGTTCCGCAACCTGCAAGTCCGCTTGGGTCCCCGTCTTCGCGGGGATGACCGGTGCTTTTGAATCTTTCTGGGCTGAAACTCCGAAGTTTTGACTGAATGTCGACTGTCACTACTTCTCCGTCGCCTTCAGAAACGCCGCCAGCCGGTCCTTCCACAGCACCGCCCAGGTGTGGCTGCCGTGGCCGCGGGTCTTCTCGCTGGCCGGCAGCAGCACGAACGTCCCGTGCTTGAGGCGCTTGGCCTGGACCTCGGCGATGCCCAGCTCGGGCGGGTTGATGAAGTCGTCCGCCGAGTTGATCCACAGCACCGGCGCGGTGATCGTCTCCAGCTTGGGCGACGGATCGTAGTTTCGCGACGCGGCGACCTGATAGATCAGGTCATTGGCGTCCAACGGCGGCAGGCGGGCGGCGAAATAGGCGTCGACGGCCTTGTCGGCGGACTCGCGGGTCGGGTTGGCGATCTGGGCCGGCAGCGGCGCAAGGCCCGCCACCATCAACAGCCCCAGGGCCGTGCGCAGACCTTCCTTGGGCTGCTCGACATAGTCCCCGCCCTTCCAGGCTGGATCCAGGGTGATCGCGTCGATCAGCAGCTTGCGCCAGACGCGGTTGCGGCCCGCCAGTTCGTTTGGCAGGCAGGCGAACGGGGCCAGGGCGTCGGCGAAGTCCGGATAGGTCTCACCCCAGACGAAGCCCTGCATGCAGCCCATCGACGTGCCCATCAGCAAGCGAAGATGGTCGACCTTCAGCCCCTGGGTCAGCAGCAGATATTGCGCCGCGACCATGTCGTCATAGTCGTACTTCGGAAACCGCGCGTGCAGGCCGTCGCTGGGTTTGGACGACTGGCCGGCGCCGATGCCGTCCGGCAGGATCACATAATATTTGGCCGGATCCAGCAGTCCGCCGGGGACCAGAAGCTCGTCGGCGAACACCGGATTGAGGAACTGCTTTCCCGAGCCGCCCGTGCCATGCAGCACCATCACCGCATTGGTCACGTGGCCGGCGGCGTCGCGCCGGGGCTCGCCGAAGGTGGTGTAGTGCAGCCGCAGCTCGGCAAGGTTTCGCCGGAGCGGAACTTGAAGTCCCGCGCGACGAAATCGCCCTCCCGGGGGGCGACGACGGGCGCGGCCAGGGCGGCGGGCGCCAGAAACGCGGCGCAGGCCGCCAGGGTGATCGCCAACTTGCGCATGATCTACGGCTCCAGCCGCGCGATCAGGCTGGACGTGTCCCAGCGATGGCCGCCCAGGGCTTGAACCTCGCCATAGAAGTCGTCGATCATCGCCGTGACCTCCAGCCGGGCGCCGTTGCGCGCCGCCTCGTCCAGGGCGATGCCCAGGTCCTTGCGCATCCAGTCGACCGCAAAGCCGAAGTCGAACTCGCCCCGGGCCATGGTGGCCCAACGGTTCTCCATCTGCCAAGATTGGGCCGAACCCTTAGAGATCGCCGCCATCACGTCGTCGGTCGGCAGACCGGCGCGCTTGGCGAAATGCAGGGCCTCGGCGACGCCCTGGATCACCCCGGCGATGGCGATCTGGTTACACATCTTGGTCAACTGGCCCGCGCCGACCTCGCCCATGCGACGCAGGGCCTTGGCATAGACGGCAATGACCGGCTCGACCTTGGCGTAGGCCGCCGCGTCACCGCCGGCCATGATGGTCAGCTGACCGTTGACCGCGCCCGCCTGGCCGCCCGACACCGGCGCGTCGACGAAAAAGCACCCATGGCCTTCGACCAGCGCCGCCATCTCACGCGCCACGGTGGCCGAGGTGGTGGTGTGGTCGACGATCACCGCGCCAGCGCTCATGGCCGGCAGGGCCCGCGCCACGACGCCGCGCACGTCGTCGTCATTGCCCACGCACAGGGCGATCAGCTCGCAGCCGGCGACAGCCTGCTCGATGGTGTCAAAGGCGACGCCGCCATGTTCGGCGGCCCAGCGCTGGGCCTTGTCGGGGCTGCGATTGAAGACCGAAACCTCGTGACCCGCGGCCCGCAGGTGGCCCGCCATCGGGTATCCCATCACGCCCAGGCCGATAAACGCCGTTTTCATGCCCAACACTCCCTTTTAGGTCCCGCGATTTCGCCCGCCTGAGGCCATTCGGCAACCCCATCTTAACGTCCGCAGGTCACCTTCCGAACACAGGGTTAAGCAGGCTTAAGCACGATGGCCGTCAGTAGCGAACAGCCGATCATCATCAAGAAGGTCAAGAAGGTGGTCGGCGGCGGCCACCATGGTGGCGCGTGGAAAGTCGCCTACGCCGACTTCGTGACCGCGATGATGGCCTTTTTCCTGCTGATGTGGCTGCTGAACTCGACAAGTCCTGAACAAAAACAAGGCATTGCCGACTATTTCGCGCCGGCCAGCATCTCGTCGACCACCAGCGGATCCGGCGGCATCCTGGGGGGCACCTCGCTGGGCGACGACGGCGCCAAGGCCGACGGCAAGCTGTCGGTGATCCAGCAAATGGCCCCCGAGGCGCCCAACGACGCCAACAAGGACGGCCAGAGCTCGACGACGGCCAATCTTGATTCGGCCAGTGAAGAAGCCCTGCGCGACGCCCTGGCCAAGAAGGAACAGGACAGCTTCGCCTCCGCCGCCCAGTCCCTGCGCCAGTCGCTCCAGGAAATGCCGGAGCTGGCGGAACTGTCCAAACAGATCATGATCGACCAGACCCCCGAGGGCCTGCGGATCCAGTTGATCGACCAGGAAGGCCGCTCGATGTTCAAGGAGAACTCGAAGGAGCCCAACGACCGCGCCAAGGTCCTGCTGCGCGCCGTCGCCAAGGTGGTCAACCAATTGCCCAACCGCGTCACCATTTCCGGCCACACCAGCTCCAACGCCCTGGGCCGCAAGAGCGACAGCGACTGGTCCCTGTCGGCCGAGCGCGCCGACGCTTCGCGCCAGTTCCTGCGCACCGCCGGGGTCAATGACGACCGGATCTACCAGGTCTCCGGCAAGGCCAATTCAGAACCGCTGTACGCCGACGACCCCACCCTGGCCGGGAACCGGCGGATTTCCATCGTATTGTTGCGTGAGAAACCGGTGCTGCCTGACGGGCTGTGACCATAAGCCGCTCTGGATCGCCGAGCGGCTTGCGCAAATGACCGGCATGCCGCCTAATCACGCCACGGCCCAGGGCCGATGAAAGGGGACGGGCGCTAAAGTGACGCAGCATTTTCCGACGCGACAGCTTCGGTTCTTCCTCACGGCGCCAACACCTTGCCCCTATCTGCCGGGGCGCGAGGAACGCAAGGTCTTTGCCCACCTCCCCCTGTCGGACGGCCCCACGGTCAATGACAGCCTGACCCAGGTGGGGTTCCGTCGCTCCCAGAACATCGCCTATCGCCCCGCCTGCGAGACCTGCCGCGCCTGCCAGTCGGCCCGCGCCCCGGCGTCGGACTATGTGTTCTCACGTTCGGAACGGAAGGTTTTGGCCCGCAACGGCGATCTCGAGCGCCATCTGGTCGAGTCCGAGGCGACCCTGGAGCAGTTCGAACTGCTGCGCCGCTATCTGCTGACCCGCCACGCCGACGGCGGCATGGCCGAGATGACCTGGCCCGACTATGTGGCCATGGTCGAGGATACGGCGGTCCGCACCCATCTGATCGAATATCGAAGCCGCTCGGTTGATCGCGGCCCGGGCGACCTGATCGCCTGCGTGCTGGTCGACGTCCTCGCCGACGGCCTGTCGCTGGTCTACAGCTTCTATGAGCCGGACCAGACGCGGCGCAGCCTGGGCTCATTCATCATCCTGGATCACCTGATCCAGGCCACCCAGACCGGTCTGCCCTATGTCTATCTGGGCTATTGGGTGCCCGGCAGCGAGAAGATGGCCTACAAGGCCCGCTTCTCGCCCCTGGAAATCCTCAAGCCCGGCGGCTGGGCCCTGATGTCGGCCCGCGAGCGCGGGGCGCGGACGCCCAAGGCCCTCGGCTCGCGCGAGACCGAGGATCGCGACCTGGACATCAGCGACGCCCAGCCGGCGACCCTGGACGATCTTTAGCTAGATGCTCCCCTTTTGGGGGAGCTGTCGCCCCCGGGCCGACCTAAGGTCGGCCCGAGGATAAACTCCGCGACTGAGGGGGCTGCGCGGCCTATGCGGAGCTGCCCCCTCCGGCCCTCTGGGCCACCGCCCCCAGAGGGGGAGGATCTACTACCGCGCGAAGCTGACC